>DAOQTN010000008.1:0-18116 GCA_035340555.1 Anaerolineaceae bacterium
CGATCAGTTCGGACAGTGGGATGTCAAAGATCAGTTGAACCCGGTTCGGGGCAGGATAGTCCTGGCTCCGGAAAGTTCCCCGCCGCTTGATGACCAATTCCATGATGGTACCGTAAAATTCCGTGGGCGTGATGATCTCCAACCGCATCCAAGGCTCACGAATCTCTACGATGGTAGATTCATCAGGCAGTTGGACTGGAGAATCTATCAGCAATACCTCACCGGTGACCAGCACCACCTCATATTCAACGGAAGGCGCGGTGACGACAATATCCAAGTCGTACTCGCGTTCCAGACGCTCTTGGATAATTTCCATGTGGAACAATCCCAGGAAACCGCAGCGAAAGCCAAAATTCAGCGCCTGGGAGGTCTCCGGTTCATAAACCAAAGCGGCATCGTTCAACTGCAGTTTTTCCAGAGCTTCCTTCAAGTCCCCATAATCTTCGCCTTCAACCGGATAAATCCCGGCAAAGACCATTGGTTTGGGCCGCAGGTAACCCGGCAGCGGTTCAGCTGCCGGCTGCAGCGCGGCCGTAATGGTATCACCAACATGGCATTCAGAAACCGTTTTCAGCCCGGTCGCGACATAGCCCACGTCACCAGCCTGGAGATAGGGTACCGGGCGCATATCGGGTGCAAAAACACCCAGTTCCACTGGACGCACATCAATATTTGTAGCCATCAAGTGCAACATGTCACTCGATTTCATCTGACCGGTAATCACACGCACATAGGCGACAACGCCCTTGTATGAATCATAATGCGAATCAAAAATCAAGGCCCGCAGTGTGTCCTCCGTCTGACCCACCGGGGAAGGAACCTGCTGCACAATCGCCTCAAGGACAGCCGGGACATTGGTTCCATCCTTGGCGGAAACCTGTAGAATCGTTTCAGCCGGAATACCCAGCAGGTGTTCCAAATCCCGGGCCACCTCGTCCGGGTGAGAAGAGGGCAAATCAATCTTATTCAGGATGGGAATGATCTTGAGGTCTGCTTCCAGAGCAAGATAAAGATTTGCCAAGGTTTGGGCTTCAATACCCTGGGTGGCATCCACAATCAACAGCGCCCCCTCACAGGCTTCCAATGCCCGGCTGACCTCATAATTAAAGTCAACATGACCGGGGGTGTCAATCAGATTTAATTCATATGTCCGGCCATCTTGGGCAGTGTAGTTCATGCGGACGGCAGAGGCTTTGATGGTCACGCCCTTCTCGCGCTCCAAATCCATTGAATCCAAAACTTGGGCGACCATTTCCCGATCGGAAATGGTGCCAGTAATTTGAAGCAGGCGGTCCGCCAGGGTGGACTTGCCGTGGTCAATATGTGCGATGATGCAAAAATTACGAATATGGTCAGTAGTCATGATCGGGGCAAGTATACCCTATAACCCCCAGGAATCTCAATATTCGCCGAGGATTTACCTGGAATTTATCATAAATCCCCAGGAAGACTCTTTGGGATTCCTGATGAATAATCCACCAAGAATCCATTCAGGATGATTTAAAATCGTCCGGGGTTGAATCAACCCCGGACGTGCCCTCTTCATTACAATGCAATTGACAATGTAACTGATTCACAATTGATTCAACAGGTCCTGTTTCTTTTGTTGAAACTCTGCTTCAGTGATCACACCCTTGCGGCGCAGGTCATCCAGTTCCAGGATCAACTGGGGCACACTGCGGGAAGGAGCCGCAACAGAGATCCCGTTTTCTGAATGACCCAATTGTTCCTTGGCGTTCAGCATGGCAATTTTAAACCGGATGGGATTGCCAATCCGTCGAAAGACGTTAACCCCCATCTCACTGGCGGTTAAAATTTCAATGTCGCCAAATCCGAAAAGGCGCCCCCAAAAGGATTGGATCATTTTAACGTCATTCACCTTTTCGAGCGATGAATCAGTGACATTTTTGTTGATGATGCCATTAACTTGGATGACTCGGCGGTTGGTGACGATGTACTGACGATTTGACCAGACCAGGATATCCCGAATCAGGGTTACCAAAAGAATCAGGACAAGAATGGGTGTCAGGACCATCAAAACAAGATGAAGGAAAGCAGCCGCAGGCCAAAGCACACTGAATAAAATCGCCAGGCCAATGAGTACCGAGATCAGCACCACCTCCAGAAAAATGGCACCAAACAGCATGAACCAATGCTGTCGGATAGCCAATAGAACAGTCTCCTGCTCTCCCAGTAATTTGCGAATATAAGCGTCAGTCATAAATTCATCTCCTATTAATCTTCTGTCGATGATTGTGCCGAGGATTGTATTGACGATTGTAAGCCAGATTCATTATCAGCAAGCAAGAAATCCACCAGCAATTTCAAATCCGGGCTTGCTCCCGTTTGTCCTGCCGGATAGGTTAAATGCACTAGGAATTCAATATTGCCCTTGGGTCCTTGGAGTGGTGAGCGGATCAACCCCTCGACACCATAACCAAAACCCCGGGCCGATTCCAGTACCTGCTCAAGAACGCGACGGTGTACCGCGGGATCCCGAATAACTCCTCCCCCACGAGCTGCATCCGCCCGGCCGGCTTCAAATTGGGGTTTAATCAGGGCCACAATGGTGGTTGGCAGGGACGGAGACAACCAATCTTTAACCACGGGTAAAATGGTTTTCAACGAAATAAACGAGGCGTCAATCACAATCAAAGTCACCGGTTCAGGGAAGCCGGTGACATATCGGGCATTGGTGCGTTCCATGACCACCACCCGGGAATCATTGCGCAGCTTCCAATGCAGTTCACCATAGCCAACATCGACAGCATAAACCCGGCCGGCTCCGTGTTGCAGCAAACAATCGGTAAATCCTCCAGTAGAGGCGCCCACATCCACACAGATCCGGCCGTCCAAGGCCATCAGATCAAACGCAGACAGGGCGGCCGCCAGCTTTTCCCCGCCGCGGGAGACGTAAGGCGGGCCCTGATTCACCAACAGGCTGGCGGTTGGGGGGATCCGGGTGGCAGGCTTCAACTCCACCTGACCATTGACCCGCACCTGCCCAGCCATCACCAGCCGTTGGGCCATCGAGCGGCTCTCAGCCAAGCCGCGCTCCACCATCAGAAGATCAAGTCGTTGTTTATCCACAAGCTCTATTGTACTAATAGATTGTCAAGTTGTGATATGATTACACCATGATTCCCGCTCTGATCAAGGCCATGCGGCTCAAGCAATGGCCCAAAAACGGATTTGTTCTGGCTGCGCTTATTTTTGATGTGCAGTTTCTGGTTTTGCCGGCGGTTCTACGCTCGGTAGCGGGCATGCTTTTATTCTGCCTGCTATCCAGCGCAGTATATCTGCTGAATGACATTTTTGACATCAAGGCCGATCAACAACACCCACAAAAAAGGTTGCGTCCAATTGCCTCCGGCCAGCTACCGGTCCCAATCGCGGCGACCGCGGCAATTCTGTTTGTCCTGATCACCCTTCCCCTGGCATGGTTGCTGTCCCCAGGATTTGGCCTGATTGCACTGGCATACTTCCTGGTCAACCTGGCCTATTCACAATGGCTCAAGCACATCCCGTTGATTGACGTGCTGGTTATTGCCGCCGGCTTTGTCCTGCGCGTTGCCGGAGGCGTGGCCATAATTACTGTTGAGCGGTTCTCGCCCTGGTTGTATGTGGTCACAACCCTCTTTGCACTCTATCTGGGTTTTGGTAAACGCCGGGCGGAATTAATGCTGCTGGCCCGCGGTGCCAACATGCATCGCCGGGTGTTGGACGGTTACACCATCCCCCTGCTGGACCAATTGATCACGATTGTTTCGGGAACCACCATTGTGGCCTACAGCTTGTATACGTTTTCAGCCCCCAACCTGCCTGAAAACCATACCATGATGCTGACCATCCCGTTTGTCCTGTATGGAATTTTTCGCTACCTTTACCTGATTCAGGTCAAGGAGGCTGGCGGAGCTCCAGAGGAATTACTGCTTTCAGATCGGCCGCTTCAGGCCACAGTAATTCTTTATGGCATCGCGGTCATGATCATTTTTGCTTTGTTTGACTGACCCATCATGCCAGCCATAACCGCAACCGCTCCGGGAAAATGTATTCTCATTGGTGAACACGCAGCTGTTTACGCCCGGCCGGCAATCGCTGCCCCGGTAATGGATGTTGCCGTGCGGGTGATCATTTCAGCCCGGCCAACCGGCCAGAGCGATTCCATCCAGGTTGAGGCTCCAGCCATTCAACTCAGCGCTGATCTGTCTGAACTGGCGGAAGACCATCCCATTACCGTGATTATTCAACTCGTCAAAGCGCACCTGCACGCGGATCGGATGCCGGCAATGCACATTCGAATCACCAGCACCATCCCACCTGCGGCTGGTCTGGGGTCGAGTGCGGCGGTTGCCGTTGCACTGATTCGGGCTCTGACCCGGTTTTTGGGCCATCCGCTGGATGATGTGACTATCTGCCAGTTAGCCTATGAAGCTGAAAAACGTCAGCACGGTTCGCCCTCAGGCGTAGACAATACGGTCATCACCTATGCCCGGCCAATTTATTTTGTTAAAGGCCAACCTTTTGAGCCCCTGTCTGTTGCAGAATCCATTCACCTCCTGATTGCCGACAGCGGACAACCAAGTTCAACTGCTGCCGTTGTGGCCGATGTTCGCCGCGGTTGGGAAAAAACTCCCGCCAATTACGAGGCCATCTTTGATGCCATCGGCAGCCTGGCCAGACAAGCCCGTTCTTGCATCGAACATGGTCCAATAAAATCCATGGGAGCGTTGTTGACTCAAAATCACACCCTGCTCCAGCAGCTAGGTGTGTCAAATTCTAAACTGGATCGACTGGTCCAGGTTGCTCTGGACACCGGAGCTTTGGGCGCCAAGGTTTCCGGTGGCGGTCGGGGCGGCAACCTGATTGTGCTGGTGGAGGATCCCACTAACCCCAGGATTGCCACCGCCCTGCTGGCGGCCGGAGCTTGCCGCATCATTTCGTCCACGCTTCATCCCACCGGATAAACCTCCATGAAAGAACTTGTTTTCTTGAAATTGGGCGGCTCGCTGATCACCGACAAGGCGCATCCCAATACGCTGCGGCGGGGAGCCCTGCCCCGGCTGGCGCGTGAAATTTTGCTTGCCCGGAAACAGAACCCGGATTTACAAATCATCATTGGACACGGATCAGGATCTTTCGGGCACCATGCCGCACGGAAGTATGGCACCATCACCGGAGTGACCTCCCCTGAAAAATGGCGCGGATTTGCCGAAGTCTGGCAGGCAGCGCGAACGTTAAACCAGAAAGTGGTTGAGGCATTCTCCCGGGCGAATCTTCCCGTTCTGACCTTCCCCGGATCTGCCGGGGTGATGGCTGATCAGCGCCAAATCGTTTCCTGGGACCTCAACCCGCTGGAGGCCGCTCTTGCTGCCGGGCTAATCCCAATTGTGGCGGGAGATGTCATTTTTGACCGGCATCTGGGGGGGACCATTTTGTCCACCGAGGACCAATTCTTCCATCTGGCCCAGCAGCTACACCCTGACCGGATCCTCATTGCTGGCATTGAACCCGGAGTTTGGGCTGATTACCCAGACTGCACCAGAATTATGGATTTGATCACACCGCAGACACATCCCTCTCTGACCCCGGTTTTGCAGGGAGCGGTGGGAGCGGATGTGACTGGTGGTATGGCGTCCAAGGTTGAGCGCATGATCCAACTTGTCATCAGGGAACCGTATGTCAAAATATGCATCTTTTCAGGTCTGCAAAAAGGCTTGATAGAGCAAGCCCTGGCAGGCAACCTGCCAGGTACGTTGATTTTCAATCCCTCAGGAGGTCCAGAATGATTTTCAGCCGCGAACAGCTTGAACTATTGGAGGATCAGACACTGGCGCCCTATGGCGCGCGCAGCAGCAAAACCCGGGGGCGGATTTATCCCGACCACGAACCCGAATTCCGGACATGCTTCCAGCGGGATCGAGACCGGGTGCTGCACACGACCGCGTTCCGGCGACTGGAGTACAAGACCCAAGTTTTCATCAATTACGAGGGGGATTACTATCGTACCCGCTTGACCCACACCCTTGAAGTAGCTCAAATTGGCCGCAGCCTGGCCCGGGCTCTGGGGGGGAACGAGGACCTGACAGAGACCATCTGCCTGGCCCACGATCTGGGGCACCCCCCCTTCGGCCACTCAGGGGAAACAGTCCTAGCGCGATTGATGCGCGACCATGGCGGTTTTGAACATAACAAGCATTCCCTGAGAATTGTCACGGAATTGGAGCAACGCTATCCCGATTTTCCCGGCCTTAATCTCAGTTGGGAAGTTCTGGAAGGCATTGTCAAACATGAGACGGAATATGACAAATCGGATGCCCGTGATTTCAACCCCAATTTGCGCGGTAATCTTGAAGCCCAAATTGCCAATGTGTCCGACGAACTGGCATATACAGCTCATGACCTGGATGATGGCTTGAGGTCCAAAATGCTGATGCCTGAAATGCTGGAAGGAATTGAGTGGTGGGAAATTGTCACCAAGGAAATCGGCTGGCGTGGCGGCCCCCTCTCGGCTCAGGACCGTCATGCCGTCATTCGCACCATCATCGGTCTGGGGGTATCCAACATTGTCCAAACGACAGACGCTCGCCTGCGGGAACACTCCATTCGTTCGATGGAGGAACTGCAGCAGATGACATTCAACCTGGTGGGACACGATGAGGACATGTATCGACGAAATCGTCAGTTGAAAGATTTTCTGTACACCAATTTGTACCGCCACTATCGTGTAGTTCGGATGGCCGTCAAGGCAGAACGAGTCCTGATGGATTTATTCAATGCCTACCGAGATGAACCCTCCACAATGCCCACCCATGTTCAGGATTTGATCAACAGGCGCGGCTTGGAACGCACTATTTGTGATTACATTGCAGGCATGACGGATCGCTATGCCGTGGAAGAACATCATAAGCTATTTGACCCGTCCATGCTGCCCTGACAAGCCTGACGATGGCTCATAGGAAATTCCCGGTACATCCGCCAGACTTGGGAGATTGTTATAAAGATCCACTTTGTTTGATTGATAGACAGGGAATGTGTCACGGCGACTTCCAGAGAGCCGCGGCGATAGGCCGGCAAACAACCCGGCGGATGTGGTATGATTGGGACTGACAGGAACTCATTGAAACCCATCTATACTAATGATTACAGGATAAAGAGTCATGGCTGAAGTACATTATTTGACAACGGAAGGTCTGGAGAAATTACAACGGGAGCTCGAAAACCTTAAGGGACCTGCCCGCCAGGCATTATCAGAACGACTTCGGTTCGCCATTCAACAGGGCGATCTTTCAGAAAACGCCGATTATATCGCTGCCAAGGAAGAGCAGGGTTTTCTTGAAGGCCGGATTTTGGAACTGGAACAAATCCTGCAAAACGCGGCCATCATTGACGAAACCCGGAAAACCGACGGGGTGATCACCATTGGCTCGCGGATCACATATCAGGAGGAAAACTTTCCCCCCGAGACCTACCAGCTTGTTGGGCCAGCGGAAGCCAACCCAGCCCGGGGCCGGATTTCCCACGAGTCACCGATTGGTCGGGCTCTGCTGGGGCAGCGGCTGGGTGAAACCGTGTCCGTGGATACGCCGGGCGGTGCGATTCGGCTTAAAATCCTCAAAATCGAGTAAATTCCTTCCCTGTCCCCTGTTTCTCACATAGCATCGTCACAGCCCCCAAAACCACTTTAAAATTGCGAATGGCAAATCGCCAAAATAGATAACAAAATCGGGCAGCCCACAAGCCGCCCGATTTTGTTATCAGCATCCAATTCAATCTTAATTCGGTCGTAGATAAGTTGTAAACGAGCCGGAGATCAGGTTTTGATCAGTCCTGGATTCAGTACAGCTCAGGCAGCAGGTTTGGGCCAGATTGCCAGTTCCAAGGTCAGGCGATCAAAGAAGCTTTCAGCCGGCAGTGCACTCTGGCCATAATTGGTATCAACCACGCGGGCTTCCAAAATCAGGGTCTTGGTCTCCAATTGAACCCGGCGTCCCGGTTCAACCAGTACCGGTTCGCCCTTGGCCGCCAGCATCGAACGCATATTTTCATCATCAAAGGCATGGGCACTCATCAAAACCTTGGTCACAGTGGAGATGTCATTCTTGTCGAACAACCAGACCTCAAAAGCGGTGACCTTCTTGGGATCTCCAACCCCAATACTTTCCGAAATACCCACCCCACATTCGCCCAGAAATTCACCAGTTGGCGAATCAATGCTGAACGAGTCGTCATAGAGATCATCCCCGATCATGTAGGTGGTCATAAACTGGGCAACAGGAGGCTCGTGACCCTGCGCGGAGAAATCGGTGGGAACCGCATTTCGGGCGATTTCTTGGGCCTGTTCCACAACGCTGGGACCGGCTGTGGAGCGCTTGCGGGGCTTCAATATCAGCATGTATAACAGGATGCCCAGCACAATCAGCGTCCCCAGACACAGGACAATCACCCAACCCAACCCAAACGGCTTTGGAGAAGCATCGGTTGGCGGGGTTGTCGGAACAACCGTTTCACCAGTTGCCGGGGCCTGCGTCAGAACTGGTTGGGCAGCACCAACAACCGTTCGGAAAGCCGCAATATCAGCTTCGCCAACCCCAGGGCAGCTGCTGCCGTTCATCTCAGCCAGGATCTTCGGTCCCACTTCGCCCAATCCACCATATCGACCCACGGCAATGTCTCCTCGGGTCGGATCTTGTCCAAAGGAGTCAATCACCATGCACAGATAATCCTGCTGGTAATCTGCCCTCAGATTGGCCGGATAGGCATCCACATACTCCACCGGCCAGATCCCCCAGGCAATAATCAGGCCAAGGATCAATCCAATGACCGCGCCTAAAATGCCGGCATACAATGGATTGCTGAAAAGTGATTTGATTTTTTCCATCTTATCTGCTCCTACAGGAAAGTCATATCAACGGATGAGCAAAATGTATTCCACCATGTGAGATGCATCTATTGTAGAACGAAAAACGAAAAGACGCAACCAGAATGGAAGATGAAATTTGCCCGATCAGTCGGATTGGCCCAGTCCGATTGGTTGCAACCAACCCGACCTTGCTGATCCATCTGATCGAAGAGATCTGTTGCAAGGTTCATGCCGATTCCGCCGCAGCCGGGACCTCTTCAACAAGATAGGTCTCCTCGCATTTGATGCACTGCATTTCACGTTTGTTGGCAATCACCAATGTACCCCCACATTTGGGACAGGGAACCGGGATGGGGCGCTTCCAGGAAGTGAAGGTGCAGTTCGGATAATTGGCGCAACCATAAAAAATGCGTCCCTTGCGGGTTTTGCGTTCAACAATCTCGCCACCGTCTTCGGGACAGGTGACATTGATTTTGACCAGGAAGGCTTCAGTATGCCGGCAGGCCGGGAAGCCGCTACAGCTGACAAACTTGCCGTAGCGTCCCCAGCGAATCACCAAATCCTGGCCACAATCCGGACAGGCCCGGCCAATTTTTTCCAGTTCAGCCTTGGTGATTGGGATCGCAGTCCGGGCCCGCTCCAGGGTTGGTTCAAAATCACGGTAAAACTCATCAATCACATCCGCCCATTCCCGATTACCAGCAGCGACATCGTCCAGATCGGCTTCCATGTGGGCAGTGAAGTGCATATCAACAATGTTCGGGAAATGTTGCACCATCAAATCGCTGACCAGACAACCTGTCTCGGTCGGAGAGAGCCGTTTGGCCTCCCGGATCACATAACCACGCTCCTGGATCGTGGAAAGAATGGGAGCATAGGTGGACGGGCGGCCAATCCCAAACTCCTCCAGCACTTGGACCAGGGTGGCCTCTGAATAGCGCGGTGGGGGTTGTGTAAAGTGCTGCTCAGGAATCAAACGGATCAGCTTCTGAGCCTGGCCTTCCTCCAAGCCTGGCGGAATGCGGACATTTGCCTCCTCGTCCTCGGGTTTCCGGTCTTCCTCCTTGGCTTCCTCATAAACAACCAGATAACCGGGGAAACGCAAGGTCTGTCCGGAGGCACGCAGCAAATAGCGATGTACTGGGGTAACTGCACCAATTTCCACAGAAACCGTATCATAAACCGCCGCCTCCATTTGCGAGGCAACGAAACGCTGCCAGACCAGTTGGTAGAGCTTGAATTGTTCTGGTGACAGGTAGGGTTTAATTTTGTCGGGAGAACGCAGCACAGAAGTGGGGCGAACCGCTTCATGGGCTTCCTGGGCCGAAGCGGCACGGGTCTTGTATTGCGGCGGGGTTGCCGGCAGGAAATCAGCCCCGTAGTTGCCCTGAATAAATTGCCGGGCTTCGTTTTGGGCCACTTCAGCAACGTTGGTTGAGTCAGTACGCATGTATGTGATCAAGCCCGTGCTGCCCCCCTCACCCACATCCAAGCCTTCATACAATTGTTGGGCGATGGACATCGTCCGGCGGGCAGTGTATCCGAGTTTGCGTGAAGCTTCCTGCTGCATAGTACTGGTGATAAACGGTGCCGATGGTTTGCGGCGGCGTTCGCTCTTTTTTATCCGATCAATCTGATAGGACGCGATTTGCATATCGGCCAGCAGCGGTTGAACAACAGCTTCGCTGTTCAGAACCGGATCTTGTTCATCAACTTTTGCAAGTCGGGCGGTATAGGGTGTCTTGCCACCGGCTGGTTTAAACTCAGCTTCAATGGTCCAGTATTCCTGCGGCACAAAAGCTTCAATTTCACGCTCCCGTTCAACAATCAAACGCAGCGCCACCGATTGGACCCGGCCAGCCGAGAGCCGGCTGCGCACCTTTTCCCAGAGCAGGGGGCTGATGCTGTATCCCACCAGACGATCGAGGATGCGGCGGGCCTGCTGGGCGTTAACCAAATCCATATCTATTTCCCGGGGATGAGAAAAAGCATCAGCAATGGCACCTTCGGTGATCTCATGGAAAACCACCCGGCGGGTGATCTGGGGGTCAATGGCCGCCGCCTCCAACAGGTGCCAGGCAATGGCCTCCCCCTCACGATCCGGGTCGGTGGCCAGATAAATTTCAGCGGCATGATGGGCCAGTTCCTTCAGCTCACGGACCACCTGGCGCTTTTCATTCGGCACGCGATACTTTGGGCGAAACCCTTGTTCCACATCCACAGAAAGTTCCGAGCGAAGCAGATCCCGCACGTGGCCAACCGAGGCCCGGACGGTATATCCCTTGCCCAGAAACCGGCCAACCGTCCGGGCTTTGGCGGGGGACTCAACAATCACCAGCTTTCCACTGCGGGGCTGCACCTGGTGCTCCGCAGGAGTCAAGCCCGTATGAGCGGGGGTACGCCCCGTACGGAACAATTTAGTTCCGCACTCCGGGCAGGTGCCGCGGGTTACTGGTGACCCCACCCGGTTAAAGGCCGGAGTGGGATCCTGGATCTCGCGCTTGGCTTTACATTTGACACAATAGGCTTCCATAAACTGCTCCTCAACCTAAAGATAACGATCCAATCCATTTTGCTTCAAGACAGTGATGACTTGGCGGACCTTCTGGGCATCGTGACGCGGACAGACCAACAGGGCCTGCGGCGTGTCCACAACAATCATGTTTTCCAACCCCAGTGTCACCACCAGCCGTTCCGGGTCGGCGGAGTAAATCAATGTCCCCCGGGTCTCAATTTCAAGATGACAGGTCGCGCTGAGGATAATATTGCCATTATCATCCCCCGGCAGGGCCTCAAACAACGATTCCCAGCTGCCTACATCATTCCAGCCAATGCCTTGAGCTGCCACAACAGCCGTTTTTTCAGCCCGTTCCATGATGCCATAATCAATGGTTTGAGGTTGAATGGTGGGCCACAGGGACTGCAGGGCTTCTTGAAAGTCAGGATGTCCCCAAGAAACGGTCAACCGGGCCAGAATCGCGGAAAGGTCCGGCATCCAGCGGGCAAATTCCGCCAAGATGCGATCCACCCGCCAGAAAAACATGCCGGAATTCCAATCGTACTCCCCGGACCGGTACATGACCTGTGCCGTTTCAATATCCGGTTTTTCTTTAAACCGTTGAATGCGGTGAACCGGGTCTTCTCCAATCCCGGGCAGTTGCTCGCTGCGCTGGATGTATCCATAGCCGGTCGCTGGATAGGTAGGAGGAATGCCCAAGGTCACCAACCAACCCTGATCGGCGGCCGCCAGGGCGGTTTGCATCACAGACTGGAAACGGGGCACATCCGCGATATAATGATCCGCCGTCAGGACACACATTATTGCGTTCGAACAGCGGGCCTGCAAAACAGCAGCAGCCAGGCCAACCACGGATGCCGTTCCACGCGGCATTGGTTCCAGCAAATAATTGTCAACCGGGATCTCGGGCACCTGGGGCTGCAAAATGGCCGCCAGGTCGGCTGTTGTCACAACAAAAATCTGCCCAGGCGGCAAAAAATCCTGCAAACGATCACAGGCCAATTGGAACAATGAGCGGCTGCCGATCAATTGCAACATCTGTTTCGGTCGAGCTTGACGGGAAAGCGGCCAGAGTCGGGTACCACCGCCACCGGCCATGATGACTGCATAAGTTGACGGATTGTTGCTTACAGACACGGGCAAGGTCCTGGATCAGAGGCGATGGGAACGGCTTTTTTTGCCGTCAAACGATTGATAAACTTCATTAAATAATTCCACTAACTCCATCAGGAGAGTTTAGCTGAAACCTGTTGAAATGACAAGATCTTCCGGTGGAGCAATTTCATTAAAAAGCCCCCCGGGGGGAATTCCAATCCCCCCCCAAAAAACGAACCTGCAGATTTGTCTCCGACTGCCCGCCATCCGGCCGCTGTAATTTCTTCCATGCGGGTAATCCGCTCCCTGTCCCGGTTGTTGCTCCACACAAGCAGTCCATCAAAACACAAAAGCGGAGACCGGTAATTTATCTCCCAATATGAACAATCAAGGCATTTTATTCCCACACCTGGGGTCGAACACGGATCTCGCCGCACTCCAATGAAATCTCAAGAATGACCGCTTCAATGGCAGGCAGCAGCACTTCCTGACCAGCAGTATTCGTCACCACGTAGACATCGTTGGCGCCCGTCTCGATGATTTCCGTCAAGCGACCCAACACCTCACCGGTCTCGGTAACCACCCGGAGTCCTATCAGTTGATAGTGATAATATTCTCCGGGAGGCAGCGGCGGGAGTTCATCAGCACGGACATACAGCATCAAATTACGCAGCAGAGCGACCTGATCCCGGTCGGTCAGGTCCTCAAAACCAACCAGGAGACCCTGCCCTTTGGGGCGGACCGTGCTGATGCGGTGACGCTGGTGCTTCTCGCCAACGTATAACACCTTGCCCGGGGTCAGACGCTCAGGGGAATCGGTGATGATTTCCAGCTCAATTTCGCCCCTGACACCATGGGGGCGATGCAGCCGGCCGACAGCCAAAAATACAGGCCCGCCGGACTGCGGCGAGCCTGTTTCCTGGTCCGGAGATTGAGCAGCAGAATGGTTCAGCTGCCTCATCGCAGTTCTGCCACGTCGAGGGTAACCTGCTTCCCTTCACGTGCAGCCGCAACGCGCAACAAAACACGCATGGCGTTGGCCACCCGTCCGCTCTTGCCGATCACGCGCCCCATATCCTCCTTGGCAACCCGCAGTTCAATCCGTACCTTGTCGCCATCGCGACCTTGCTGGACATAAACCTGCTTGGGATCATCCACCAGAGAACAGGCGATATATTCGATCAGCGCTTTCATGACCGGTTATTTCTTCTGAGCCGCCGTGGTGCTGGTGTTCACCTTGCGGGCCGCATAATAAGCCTGGGCTTCAGCGAGCAACACATCCAGCGATTCACCTGCTTTGAGGCGGGCATAACGATCCAACAGACCAACGCTGCGGAAAAGCATTTGAACCGATTCTGATGGCTGGGCACCCTTGTTCATCCAGTCATAAACCCGGCCCTCATCCACATCAAAGGTGAAGGGTTCGGTGCGGGGATTATAATGACCGATGATCTCGAGGAAACGACCATCGCGCGGGGATTCCTTATCGGCGACCACAATGCGGTAACTGATTTGACCGCTCAGACCAACCCGACGTAATCGAATGCGAACCATTGAACTTACACTCCTCTTTCTTGAAATTGACTCATAAAAATCGGTACCCGGTCATCCGGACTGCGGTTGAGAGGCGCTGAAGGGAGCGCGCCGCATCCAGACACAGGGTTTAGCCAAACAGACGAGGCAAACCTCGCCCGCCTGTTTTTTGCAGGGTTTTCATCATGCGCTGGACATCCCGGAACTGCTTCATTAGCCGGTTCACGTCCTGTACATCCAAGCCACAACCTCGGGCAATGCGGCGGCGGCGGCTGGCATTAAGTATATCAGGATGCCGGCGTTCCTGTACAGTCATTGAGCTGATGATGGCCTCAGTTTGCCTCATCTGATGCTCGGCATCGCGCGGATCAATGGTGCGCGCCATCTGCCCCATCGAGCCCGGAATCATCTCTAGAATCTGGTGCAGCGGCCCCATTTTGCGAATCTGGCGTAGCTGGTTGATGAAATCCTCCAGGGTGAACTGGCCTGACAGCATCCGTTCAGCCTGGTCCTGGGTCATCCCGGCGTCCATGGCCGACTCAGCCCGCTCAATCAAGCCAATGACATCACCCATGCCCAAGATGCGGGAAGCCAACCGGCCCGCATCGTAGGTTTCCAGGGCTTCGAGGCCCTCGCCTGTGCCCATGAATTTAATCGGCACCCCAGTGACGCCGCGAATGGAAATGGCGGCGCCGCCGCGGGCATCGCCATCCATCTTAGTTAAAATAAGCCCGGTAATGGCCACGGTATCCCGAAAACCTTCAGCCACATGCAGGGCTTCCTGGCCAATCATGGCATCCACAACCAGCAGGATTTCACAGGCATTGACCCGTTTATGAATGGCCCGCAGTTCATCCATCAATTCCTGATCAAGCTGTGAACGCCCGGCAGTGTCGATCAGGAGTACCGAGTAGCCACCTTTTTGAGCTTGATCAAATGCATGAGCCGCCAAGTCCGGAACTTTGACATCATTTTCGGTAAAGACCGGGACCCCAATCCGTTCCCCCAAGGTTTGCAACTGCCGGATGGCAGCCGGGCGGTAAGGATCAGCAGCAACCAACATCACCCGCTCTCCCTGCTCGCGCAGTTGCCTGGCCAGCTTGGCCGCATGCGTCGTCTTGCCGGAGCCCTGCAGACCAACCAACATAATCGTCCGGGGTTTTACACCGGTCAGGTTTAAACGCGCCGGTTCGCCCAGGGTGGCAATCAGTTCTTCATGAACAATTTTGATCACCTGTTGGGCCGGATTCAATGCCCGGGAAACTTCATGGCCAATGGCGCGTTCCCGCACCCGGGTGATAAAATCCTTGACCACGCTGTAGTGAACGTCTGCTTCCAGTAGCGCCATGCGGACTTCGCGCATGGCCGCGTCAACATCTTCGGCGGATAGCTTGCCATGCCGTCGAAGGTTCTGGAATATCTGGTTGAGGCGTTGGGTCAGGTTCTCAAACACTGGTTTGTCTTAATCAATAAATTAACCGCCCAATCGGGTGGTCAGAATACATTGGATTTTAGCCTGTTCGTGGCGAATGGTCAAGGCTTGATTTGTTCGCGTTCTGCAGAAAATCAACAGGCGAAACGCCGCCGCAACGGGATGGAGCATGGATATCGCTGAAACGTCCATCGTATAAATTCTCCTTGTCGGATAAATCCTCCTTGGTGAGCTGGATAGACGTCATGCCAGTCATCATCACGACATCGCAACTGTGGTGGTGCAACCATTTTTCGTTTGACGGGTTAATATCCATGGTATTGATTCGTATCCAAGGAGATAATCGATGTCTAAAGTTGCCATTGTAACTGATAGCACCGCCACATTACCCGCCGAGTTAACCCGTAGCCATCCCATCCACACGGTGCCGCTTCAAGTCATCTGGGGCGATGAAACCTTTCTGGATGGACTGGATATCCAGCCAGCCGAATTTTATCAGCGTTTGAAACACACCAAGGTGATGCCAACCACGTCGCAGCCTTCACCAGCGGCATTCATCAAGGTATATCAGCGATTACTTGACGAGGGTTATTCCATCCTCAGTGTCCACATATCTGCCGCTCTATCCGGAACCGTTGACTCGGCTCTGCAAGCAAAGGCGCATTTCAGCCAGGCACCCATTGAAGTGGTCAACTCCCGCTTAACTTCCATGGCAATGGGTTTTCCAGTCCTGCTGGCTGCCCGGGCTGCCGCCCAGCAAGCCACACTACAGGAATGTAAAATACTGGTTGAACGGGCCATGGAACAATCCGGCGTTTGTTTCGTGGTGAACACTCTCGAGTTTTTGCATCGCGGGGGACGCATTGGTGGGGCGGCGGCTTTTTTGGGAACCGCATTAAACCTGAAACCATTGCTTGAGTTGCGGGATGGGCGAATTGAAGCTGTTGAGCGGGTTCGGACCATGGGAAAAGCCATTGACCGATTAATCGCCCTGACCGAAGAACGCATTGGCAGCCGGACCCCGGTTCGCCTGGCAGCGCTGCACGCGCATGCCAATACCGAGGCCCAAGAACTACTCGAACGCGCCCGACAGCGTTTTGGTCTCACTGATGTCAGTGAAACCCACATTGCGGATATCAGCCCAGTGTTGGGTACCCATACCGGGCCAGGAGCCATGGGCCTGGCCTTCATGGCCGGCATGTAATCAACTACGTAGTTCTGTACGAATCAACTCATCCAAGTAATCTTTGGAGGCCCTCAATCCAGCCCCGCTGGCCTCAGCGACGCGCTTTAACGCTGCCACCTTGTCTCCCAGCCGCAGCAGCCGCAAAACTTCAACCCGGTCGCCAGGGCTAAGCTGGACCGTGCGCAAGGGTTGAGTGGATCGCGATGCCCCAGTGTATTTGCGCAATTCCTCTAATTCCTGGCGGGCTCTTTGTTGCCAGGTCGGGCTCTGTACCAGTGACTGGAAGGAGACCAAAGCATTGATAGCCAGTTCATGGCGCCCCAGTTTCCGGTAGGTTTGGGCAAGGTAGTAATGGGCCAGCGCATGCCGGGGATCAATGGTTAAAACCGTGGTGAAATCGCGTAATGCATTCTGAAAGTCGCCCACTGCATGATGGGTCAGGCCGCGTTGCAGTTGGGCTTCGAGATAGTCTGGCTTCAATTGCAAGGCACGGTTCAAGTCTGTCAGCGCAAATTGAAATTTTTGCAACTGCAGATAGGCCAGGCCGCGATAAAAATAACCTTCAGGACCGTTTGGCAACAGTGCAATGGCGCGGCCAAATTCCTGAATTGCCCGATCATAATATCGCCAAGCCAGATAGACATTGCCCCGGCCAATAAATCCTTCCGGGCGCAGCGGCGATAGCTCCACGCCTTGATTGAAATCCTCAAGGGCGGGATCCAGCCGACCAAGCCGGCGGTAGACATCCCCACGCGCCAAATAAAGCTCAGGATCACCCGGATCCAGTTCCAAGGCCCGTTCATAGGCCCGCAGCGCCTCATCCATCTTGTTGGCCTGGGTGTATTGATCACCCAGATTCTTATAATAGGCACTGTTCATGCCGCTGCCTCCGTTTGAAGGTTGCTGCGCATCTCATGTGCCTGTTCAACATAGGCCAGGCTCTGGTGTCTGAAATAGGCATTGTACAGTGAGGCATAATGCCCCGCTTGCTGCAACAAACTGGTATGATTGCCCTCTTCAATAATCCTGCCCTTTTCAATCACCAAGATGCGGTCTGCTGAGCGCACTGTCGACAGGCGGTGAGCAATGAGAATGGAGGTGGATTGCGCCAGGATAAGCTTCAATGCCTGTTGAATCTGCCATTCCGTAAAGGGGTCAATGCTTGCCGTGGCCTCATCAAGGATAAAAATCGCTGGCCGCTGTACCAGAACGCGCATCAGGGATACAAGCTGGCGCTGCCCCATGGACAAACGCGAACCGCGCTCACCGACATTGGTATTCAAGCCGTCCGGCAAGGCTTCCAACCATTCTCCATCACCAATTTGGTGGGACAGATCATCAATCACCGCAGCCGGGACATCCGGATTGGCATAACGGATATTCTCGGCCACCGTACCAGAGAACAGGAAGGGAACCTGGGAAACAATCCCCAATTGGCGGCGATAGGAGTTCAGGTCAAAGCTGCGGATATCCAGGCCATCAATCAGGA
>DAOQTN010000009.1:0-5133 GCA_035340555.1 Anaerolineaceae bacterium
GGTTTCCGCCGCGAAGAATTATGAACAACGTGAACAACGTGAAGAACGTGAAGAACGTGAAGAACGATAGATGACCCAGTCAAAACCATACGTGCGGCCGCTACCACGTTCTGTCTGTTTTCGCGAGCGGTCGAGACATAACTGCGGATGAGATATAAAACTGAGCCGCGACTCTTAAATCCCCCCGGCCACAAGGCTGACCTGCTCCGACAAAATAATCATCGTCTGGCTTAAATCGGCCGACACCGGGGCTTCATCTTGGCTGATGCCGACCTGCAACTGGCCACTTTATTCGATGGGCTGGCCGGCAGCCGTCTCGACCGCGGCCTGTAACTGACTGAAAGTCAGGGAACGGCCGCAAAGTTCGACCAGGGATTTTAAGGTGATGCCATATTGGCTGCGTTTCCGTTCATTAAGCACGGCTGTGGGCAGTACATAAAATACCCACTGGTCAATATTCAACGGGTCAATGGTCTGTTTGTCCTGGTGCGCCAGCAGCGCGAACACATAAACGTCAGCCTGCCGCTGCTTCTCTTTGGCCTGGCGGTTGGTGGCCGCATCCCAATACCGGGTTTTGGGGACCTTGAACATAATGTCGGACATCCGGTTTTGATGCCAGCTTTGCAGATAAGCGGCTGATTTCACCTCAATCTTGATGCCGGATGGGGTTTCAAGATCGTATGCGGCCCATCCTTCACGGGGTTGGCTTGTATCCAAGTGCAGTGCCCGGGCCACAATGTATTCGGCTAGTTCCCCCCGCAAGGCATTGTTGACAAGGTCGGAATCCACCCACTGCCAGAAGCTTAAGAGGTCAAAATCGAATTCCTGTCCGTTGGCATGAAATCGTTCTGTGCCGGTTTTGCGCTTGATGGATATACGGTCCAGATTTTGTGTCATGGTGATATTCCTCAATGTTTGTGATGATGGCCACCATCTAATGACGGGCTGCCGGCCTTGGTATGTAACGGCCCCGTTTTTAGAGGGTGATTCCACCGGCCAATGGAGCTGACGAGAGCTGTCCCCAGACAGGAGATTAGCCCTTGCCATCTGTGGTTCCCAGGACAATGCCAATCATAAGTATAGCCAGAATTGGCATCCGGACAATCCGGTGCGGGCCACCATTTGACGAATTTCAAACCAGCAATCCGGCGGTTGGTTTGACCTGTCCGTTGGTTTGATTGTGATGGGCCATCAGCCGGCCAATGCCCCATCAGTAACAGATCAGACGGTTGGGGTGGCTTTTACCTCTTTTACTGGGCTTTGGGTTTATCAGACAAGTTCCAACAGATCTTTCCGCATTCACATCGCACTTCGTCAGTGCCGGTGCGGCTGCTCTTGATGTGGCGAATATGTGACTGGCACGCAGCGCACTGAAACAGGCCCAACAGATCCTGATACGCGCAGACGACCGGGCGAAAATCATTGGGCGAAAATTCTGAGGTCCGGTTGAAATGAACATTGGCATTGATGGCCCAAGCTTCGCTTTGAACGCGCTGCATATATTCACTCAGATGCACCTCCACTTGGGCAATGGTTTGAAGCAGGTCGGTCTCTTTGCGGGACTGGGCCGCTTTTTTGGCTTCCTTGAGAAGAACTTTATAGCGCGAGACTGCTGAGTTTAGCAAGTCGTTGAAATCGTAACGCCCATCCAGCTGATAGGGAACCGAGGCATCCAGCGCATCGCAGATCACGGCAAAGAATGCTTCTCCGCCGCGGCGCAATTTGTGGGCTGCGGCGGGTACATCTTCTTCCTCCAGATCGTCTTCGATCAATTGCCAAAGGTCCTTACTCGGAGCGAGCTTGGAACCAGTTTCCAAGTGCCAGGCAGTCAATTGGAATTGATTTTTCCTGTCCACAACGCCTTCACTTTGCAGCTGTTGGAACCAGGTCAAATCATGGGTGGTGATCAGGAACTGCTGATCGGGAAATTTTTCTTTAATCAGCCTGCCCACCTGCCGGCGGTGATCCTGATCAACGGACATGACCACATCATCCAGGATGATCAAATTTAACCGCCCGGCCATGAGATGATCCATCAGTGCCAGGTAAAGACACACCCCCATGCTGTCCTGGTGCCCTTCACTGTGCAGGGCGTGCGGTGGGTGCGTTCCCCGTCCGTGGAATCCAACCTGGAAATCCAGCGCGGGGCCGTTTGGCCTTAATTCTGCCTGAAAATCCGCCTCATCTTCACCGTGCACAATCTTATAATATTCAACAAAACGATCACTGATCTGATGATACAGGTCACCCAAAACCAGATCGCGGGCGGCACCAAATTCATCCCGCATGAGGATTCCCCGGCGCGCCGCCAGTTCCCGGCAGGCGTATTGGGCTTCGCCGGCTTCGAGGGCCTTTAAATTTTCCACCAGTCCCGTCAGTTGATCCCAGGCAGCTTGCTCGGGGGTGACTGTGGGGAATTTTTGGACGATGGCGGCCTCAAAATCCGCCAGATATTGCGCTGCTGCTGCCGGGGCGAGACATCCGGCCACTTTTGCTCCGGACAGGTTTAGCGGGTAAAGTTTGATGGGATTTTCAAGAGTGACCAGAAATTGTTGAATATCATCGACCCAAGCATTCAACCGGGTATGGATATCGGCCAGATTCATGGCTTCAGCCATGGGGATCACGGTTTGTAAATGCTGCAGTGTTGTGGCCAGATATGGCCGGATCAGGCTTATTTTGTGTTGCAACAGGTCATGAACGTGTTTGGCTGCCTCGGCAGCACTGATTCGACGCTGCAGAAATATCGCCAACTCGTTGGCCGGCCAGGGGGTTTCACAGAGTGGACATCCACTCTGATCATCCAATAATGCCAACCCCTGTGTCAATAAGTCCAGACAGTCCAGGGCCCGTAGTTGTTGAGGGTTGGCTTGAATGGTGGCAATCAACTCTTTGAGATCGGCGTCCAATTCCTGAACGGCCGGGGAACCCACTGCGATTTGCCCCAGCGCCTGGATGCTGGTTTGTGCCGAGGTGATGTTCATGGTTTGCTGTTTGCCTTCAACGGCAGCCGGGAGCGCCAGGTCTTGCTTGACACTGGCGGAACGCAGATGGGTAATTTCCTTCCCCCCCAGAATCCGACGGCACTGATTCGTTTTTTGCAACGCCTGGCTTTCATCAAAGGAATCCAAGGCCAGGGTGGCGGCAACCGCGGCCTGGGCTGACTGCAGCTGCTGCCGGGTGATTGCGAGCGCCCGATCGAGGTCGTTGGCGGCTCTGACCAGAGACTGGCGGATATCCTCAATTTCAGAAAGGCTGAGCAGTTCCTGAATATCCTTGGCCCGGCTGCCGCCCTCAGCAGTGACAAATCGTAATATTTCGCGGCGAGTGAGAATATGCTGTCCATTTTTGGCCAGTGCCAGGATGGGGGCCAGTCTGGCCCGCTCCGCCTCGGGACAGTTTAACCGCGAGGGATTATCCATGCAGCGGGAGATTTCGATGGGCTGGTCACTGTCACTGATTTGGATGATTGCCCGCACACTGGCGTCTCCGGGCGAACAATCGATATGCGGTCCGTGGCGGGCCAGCGAGATATCTCCGGTGCCTTTGCCTTTTAATCGATTAATTTGTCCGGTCAGCAAGAAATCCAGTGCGTCCACCACTGTGCTTTTCCCGGATCCGTTGGGACCGTAAATGACAAAATTTTTGCCTTGTGGATTAATTTTCAAATGAGTCAGCCCCCGGATATTACGGATTTCCAATTCCAGGAGCTTCATGCCGTTTTCTCCTTGCCGGCAGCTTCCAGGAGCTTGGATATATCCCCAGGGCGGGTCAACTTCCCTTTTTCGGCCATGCCCCTGACCTGATCAAGGAGCCGGGCGTCAAACTCATTGTGATCGCCCAGCAGTTCCAACCATTTTTCAACAATCTGCCGGCCGGGTGAATCCGGCAAGGAACTATCTGAGCTTTTTGAGGGCGGGGGTATTTTGGGCATGCTGTTTCATCCTTTTCCACCTTGGCGGGCAATCGTTGGATCGTTTTGTCAGGATTTGGATTGCTTTACATAATTCTACATCCTATCATTAATAATCGCCCCCCAAAATCTGCCGTGTTTTAGCGATCAATGTCTTTGGTGGCTGACTGGTCTCAATTGGCTGATCTCAATTGGCCGGTCGGCCGGGCTGGGACGGGGCAGGATCAGCGCCTCTTTTGCAACCACCTGACATGCCAGGTGGTTGCAAGCCCGGCCGTCTGCTGGTAAAAATAAAAAAACAGCACGGCCAGGGCATTGTCCCTGGCCGTGTTGTTTTGGTTTTGATGGACTGTCGGGCTACTGCCGCCGGGTGCGATAGTCATCCTGGATGGCCTGCATCAACTCGGCGTCAAGCAAGGCTTTTAGAATAAATAAAGTCAGGATCCGGGCTCCATTGTAGATGGCGGTGTGACCTGTTTCCAGGATCATCTCGCAGGCCAGTTCCCGGGTATGCATTTCCACATTGTTCTTGACCTGAATCATCGGGTGGAAGGTGGGGCAGTAATCATCCACCTCGCCAATATCCGAAGAGCCCAGCTGCAATTTGGATTCATCTGCCAGGGTCAGATGGTGGTGTTCGTACAGTTCTTTCAGGAGCGCCTCGGCCGGCCCGTTGCGGGTCAGATTTCTCAGCGGCGGTGAGCAGGCGCTGATCTTTACTTCGGTGCGGGTGGCCATGGCCGCGGCCCGGCCACAGTCACGCAACCATTCACTGACATCGTCCAGTTCGGAGCGCAAAAGCCCGCGGGTGTAGAAATCTGCCGCGGCATCATCCGGGACAATATTGGGCGCTTCACCGCCCCGGGTGATGATGCCGTGGATGCGAATGTCATCTTTGATGTGCTGGCGCATCATGTCACTGGCATGGAACAACAACTGCACGGCATTCAGTGCATTTCGTCCCGCCCAGGGGGCCCCCGCCGCATGGGCCGGCTGCCCGATGAATTCGAAGCGGATGCCATCTAGCGCCAGGAAGGGGGTGTAGACGGCGTTCTGATTATACATATGCATCATGATGGCCAGATCGTACCCATTGAAGATGCCCCGCTGAGCCATCCGGATTTTTCCACCAGCGACTTCCTCGTCAGGGGTGCCAATCAAATCAACCTGCCCGCCAAACTGATCGTTCAGCGCATGCAGCATCAGAGCCGTGAATACGC
>DAOQTN010000009.1:5143-15132 GCA_035340555.1 Anaerolineaceae bacterium
GAATACGCTGATGGATCCGCTGGCGCAGTGCCCGCAGCCGTGTCCGATACCGGGCAAGGCATCATACTCCGCCAGGAGTGCCACCCGGGGACCCTGACCGCGGCGGCCAGGGATCATCGCCCGGAATCCGGTGGATTCGCCGCCGTAGGGATATTCCACAGCCAGCCCCTGAGCGCGCAGAAGCTGGACAATTTTGGCAGACGACTCAAATTCCTCGCCGGAGAGTTCCGGATGGTGAGCCAGGTCATCATTGAGGGCGGTGACGGCTGACTGATAGCGCTCAAATTCAGGCTGCAACAATTGTTCCAGGTCTTGTACTGTCGGCATGACGTTCCTCCAGGTGAATTCGGGATTTGAGATGGATAATTTTATCTGTAAACAGGGCGCAAAAAACGGCTAAAATCGCAGCGATAAACAGCTCAATCCGCCATCAATTTTCCGGAACTCTGTGGTATCCACTTCCAGGGTCTTGAGACCGGCGGCTTCAATTATTGCCCTGGTGCGAGGGTAACCTGCTGGAATCAGCACGATTCCATTCACGTGGATGCAATTTGCTGAATAGGCGTCTTCCGGGACGATTTCAATCCGTTTGAAGCCGGAAAATACCGGATGCCTGACAAATTCACCGGCTGTCAGCAGCAGATTGTTCTCCAGGTAAGCCAGCCCGGTTTTCAGATGCAGCATTTCTTTCATCTCCACGCTCGAACCGGTGTACCCATGCCGGTTGAGATGGGCAAAGAACTGGCCGGCCCCAGCGGCATTGGTCCGCTCAGACAGGCCTACATAGAAATGGTCACCCACGCGCATCACATCCCCGCCCTCCAGGGTGCCGGGGGCCAGGATGTGTTCAATCTGGTCTGGCGCATAAAAGCCGCGCAAAGCTGCCTCAACCTTCTTTTCCTCACCTTTGCGGCTCGGAGCACCCGGATTGGTGATGATTGCCACGCGCTCAGCCAGCACCGCCGTGTCTTCCACAAAGCAGGAGTCGGGGTAATCCGGATCCGCCTCGAGGACGGTTACAACAACCCCGCAGGCGGTCAGGGCATCAATATAGGCCGCGTGTTGTTTGAGCGCGGCGGCATAAACTGGCTTACCCAGATTGGCCGAGGTGATACCTTCAGTGATGGCTGGGCAGGGTGTGCGCACAATTGCGTTTTTGAACATTTATTTTCCTCCTTGGGATGCTTCAATCCGGGTCATCCACGGATGACCCGGATTGAAATGGTGACCTTGGCAAACTAGAATGGACCGTAGTTAATCAGCATGGCGATGGCGATGAAGATCATTTCAAGGATATAGATGATCCCGAACAACGGCAGGAAGAATTTGTACCACTTGCTCATGGGGATTTTGGCAACGCTGCAGAAGACAGCACAGCCCATCGGCCAGAGCAGGTTGGTAAAGCCATCCCCGAACTGGTAGGCCAGCACGGCCACCTGGCGGTTGATTTCCAGCAGGTCCGCCAGTGGGACCATGATGGGCATCACTGCGTAGGCCATGCCGCTGCCGGAGAGAATGAAAAAGCTGACGATGTTCTGCACAAACAACATGCCCTGTGCTGCCGCCCAGGCGGGCAGATTCTGCAGAGGCTGATATAATCCATAAATGATGCTGTCAATGATGTTGGCATCTTGCAGCAGCACGACACAGGTGCGGGCCAGGCCCACCATGGCTGCTGCAGCAACCATCTCGGCACAGGCTATGGCAAAGTTTTCGCCGATCTTGTTGGGGGGATAACCCCAGAAGATCGAGATCACCAGCCCCGAGAGCAGGAAGATGGCCGACATCTCATCCAGGTACCACCCCAACTTGAGGGTTCCGTAAACAATCACTGCGATGGTGACAAAGATGGAAATCAGCATGGCGCTATGTTTCCAGGTGAACGGGGCTTTGGTCAATTCCTCCCGGTCGAATTTCATGGAGCCGAAGTCCAAACCCTTGACCAGACTGGCATCAGGATGGTTCTTAACCTTTTGGGCGTAACGCATCGTCCACCAGATTCCCAACCCCATGTAGACCACGAAGATGATCCAGCGGAGGCCAATCCCGGAGAAAAGGGGGAGTTCGGCGATCGATTGGGCAATTCCAATGGTGAAGGGATTGGTTGTTGAGGAGGCAAAACCCAGCGCAACAGCCAGGCCGGTCATTGCCAGACCAACCATGGCATCATATCCCATGGCAATGGACAGGCCGACAAAAATTGGGATCAAGCCGTAGATGGTATCCCATTCTCCGTAGGTTGAACCGGCCAACCCAAAAATGATCATGAACAGCGGAATGATGAACCGCTCCTTGCCATTTGTTTTGGCCAGCAGCCGGTTGACCATACCGTGAAAGGCCCCGGTTTTCAGAATGGAATACACCCAGAAATAAGCAAACAAGATCAGGAAGAAAACACTCCCGGCGCTGACAAACCCCTTCTGGATGCTGAGGAAGAAACCCAACAGCGTTGTGGGATTTCGTTCAACCGGGTGATAAGAGCCTGGATCCACCCGAATCACGCCGGTGGTCGGATCCTCAACGCGATCGAACTGCCCTGCCGGGATGACATAGGTCAGCACGGCGATCAACAGGATGATCATGAACATGATCACGAAACTGCTGGGCATCTCCAGCTTGAACTTCTTCTTGGTTACCTGAGTTTCTGTGGCCATTTTCTGCTCCTTTTGTTGAACTTGAAAGAGATGGAAGAAAGATTGTGCCAAC
This sequence comes from Anaerolineaceae bacterium, assembly GCA_035340555.1. Lineage (GTDB taxonomy): Bacteria > Chloroflexota > Anaerolineae > Anaerolineales > Anaerolineaceae > JAGOFZ01. The sequence goes on from DAOQTN010000009.1 coordinate 7,850, forward strand.
TGCCAAATCAATCCGGGCAGGAATTGCCCAGCACAGTTTGAATGGCAGCCATGACCAATGCCGGCGTGCATTCCAGGAGATCTTCCTTGAGCACCCGCTCTGTCAATTTGTGAAAATCCTTACCCCAAGGACCGATATTGATCCCGGGCATGGAAATCTCACTGATCTGATCAAACGGTAAGCTGTAATAGCGGCCGTATAACGGCATGTTGCGGGAAATGACCGGTTCCACTTCCGGTGCTGCGCTCAGCGAGGAATAACTCAAGTCAGATATCCCGGTAAAATAGGCTTCCAACTCATAACGCTGTCCCCAGCGCTCTTGCGCCAGTTGGTCAAGGGTCTGGCCAATTCCCTGGATTAGGACACCATATTCCGGGCGGTCCAGGTGGGAAACACTTGGGTAGAAGGGCGGCAGCAGCCCCACAATGACAATGGGTTGACTGGTCTCATCCAACTGGGTAATCTGGTCCAGAATTGTCCAGGTGGCCGCGGCTGCAGAGAGTTCTCCGCGCTGCAGTGCTGTGGTGACGCTTGCCACCAGTTCCAGGTACCGGTCCTTGAAAGCGGCTCCGCGGGCGGATATCTCCCGGTTGAGATACGATTCGAAGCTGAACACCCGGGACTCCCAGCGCTGGCCGCGCGGGGAGCGTCCCGTTTTCTGATGGAAGATGTCCGCGGCTTGGTTGATCTTTGAAGTCATGTCTGCTGCAGCGGTTTCGCACAGATACTGCAGGTTGGATAAAACCTGTTGGGGACGATTGCTCAGGGTCAGCAAGCTCAGACAGCCAAATGCGCTCAGTGGCATGGATACATCGTAAACAGCTTTGCTGTCGCGTACCATCAACCAGGTTGGAGGAGGCGACATCTCGCCAACACCGGCCCGGGTTTCAGCCAGATCAAGGCTCATCTCGGTGCGCCGGACAACATCGCTCAGGATGGCCAGAGGGTTGAAACCCTCCGGGCTTTTACCCCCGTGGGCCAGAATGCCGCGCACATATACAAACGGCATGATCTTCCCAATTGATCCACCCGACAGGATGCCCACACGTCCGGCTTTGCGCTGATGCGGTTCCGAATTAATCATCAGCACATAATTCAGGCCAAGGCGGGTTTTGAGCTCCGCCATCAGTGCCGCGGCACTGCGCGCGCCGGTGGATAAATTCTCCTCATCGGGAACAGCCAGGAGTAGCAGGTTGCCGTTGAAAGTTTCAGCCCGGCTCACCTCAGCAAGAATGGCCATTTGTATCGCCCCCCCACCTTTCATGTCGGCAGTCCCCCGCCCCCAGAAATAAGTCCCGTTGGTCAGGTCTTCTCTGGCCTCCCTATGCAGTGCCGCGGGGTTTTGCCGCAGCGCTGCTTCCAGTTCCCGGGGACTGAAGGCCAGTTCCTTGAATGGCCCGTAATCCTCGATTTCCACCACATCAATGTGGTGGATCAGAACCACGGTCTGTTTACCCCTTCCCCGGACCAGAGCCCATACCACCCCGCGCTGCAACGGGTCACCGGCAATGGCGTGGGTTCCAAATTGATCCAGGTGAACCTGAAAATATGGCAGGCTTGCCACAAATTGATGAACATAGGCCCCCGCCAGGTTTTCCGACGCTGTGCCGGATTCAGAGTTAATATGGATGTAAGGGAAGAAAATATCTGCAATGGTTTTGGGGGTGGGGATGTCCATGGATGTTATTCCCGTAGCACCGGACAGGTCAGGCAGGTGGGGCCGCCGGTACCCCGGTAGGAGACCTCCCGGCCGGGGTAGGTGTGCACCACAGCACCGGCCGCCTCCAACCCGGCTTTGACGACGGGATTGCCGGCGATCGTCAAACAGTTGCGCGGCCCCAATGCCAGGACATTCGTTCCCAAGTAATCGTATTCCGCATCCGGGGTTTCAACCAACTTTATGCCGCGTTGGAGCAAGTACTCCCGGAAGAAAACCGGCAAGTATTTGGAATAGACCACCGCCAGGTCTCGGTCCACAATGCTGATGAGGCTCATCAGATGCAAACATGCCTCGGGGCCCTCCCCGTGCGGCAGCGGGACAGTAATGCACTCAGCCACAAAATCCCGGGTCAGATCCCGGAAGGCGGCTATGCCGGCATCATTGGTGCGGTATCCCCGGGCAATGGCAACAGTGTGTTCGTCCAGCCAGACAATGTCACCGCCTTCGATTTGTGCTGGGGGTTCAATCACACCCAGGGTGGGTACGCCCTGGGCTTCGAGAAACCGCCGGGCAGCCTGACCCTCCGGGCAGCGTAAAGCCTTGCCCATCGGCAGGTAAATAGCCCCATGCCGGGTCACCTTGACCGGATCATGGGCATAAATGGAATCCAAGCCGACGTCCGGGTCTGCCGGCAGTTTTAAAGTCTCAATCCCATGCTCCAACAAAATACGCTCAAAGACATTATATTCTTGTAGGACAAGTTCATAATCTGGCACACCCATATAACCGAAGATAAGGGCATTTTCATCAAGATGGGCCTGAGATTTAAAGGCTGCAGTTGGGGGCTTGATCAGGACCCGTTTTAATCGACCATACATGGATTGACTGCCAAAATTTTGCGACATGATCACCTGGTTATTCAATTGGATAATAAATTTGACGGGTGGGTGGGGCAGGAGTGGAATTGTGTTGCAGGGACAGCGGAGTTATCAGTCTGTGTTATATTGTATTTTGTATATTGTATACAATTTACCAAAAATATCCCCATCTGTCAAGACTCAATATTACCAAGCCTTCAGCTGGCCCGGCTTGCAAAAGCGGGTGATCTTAATGAAACCCCCCGGCAGTTTGTCCGGGGGGCTGTGGATGCAAATCCGGGCTGGTTTTAGACAAAGGTGTCGAGCGTCGCGTAAATCACATTCCAGTGAATATCCTGAATGAAAGTTCGTACGGCATCCCGGTCACCGGCTTCCAGCAGATGGATGATGTGCCAGTGTTCAGCGTTGGTCTTGTGCAGGACGGTTTGAATATCCTCCGCCGCCGGCTGGTTGGGATAATCCTGCCGCATGAAAAATTTCTTGAGATTGACAACCAGGCGGATCAAATCGTCGTTGCCGCTGGCTTGCAGCAGGCACTCATGAAATTGGTACTGCAGTCGGTGATATTCATCATACTGGCGGGCGGTAATGACCTCGTCCATCCGTTGCGCCAGGTGGCGCAGGCCCACAAAATCAATCCCCTTGGGAGAGTCCAACGCCAGCACTGCCCCCAGTGCTTCCAGGGATCCAATGATACCGTAAATGTTATGAACTCGTTCCAAGGTCAGGGGACGCACAAAGAAACCCCGACGCGGGATATGTTCAATATACCCCTCATTGCTTAACTGCATCAGTGCTTCCCGGACCGGTGTCCGGCTGACATCCAGCGCGGTGCAGATGCTGTTCTCACTGATGCTTTCGTTGGGCTTCAGTTTACCGGTCGTAATCTGTTCGGAGATGTAGTCATAAACCAAGTCTTTCAATGATTGATAATTGAGCATGCAGCACCTCAAGTTAACATTGGTCTATAAGAATATATCACCATCCGGACCTGATCGCCAGACCAAAACTCAACCTTTCCTGCCATGGCTGTTGGATCACCGGGGCGGCCCTGACGGTTCTGGATGCAACAGACCTGAACGCGCCGCTTCCGGGGCCCTGCCCGGTCCTGCCCGCCCTCGCCTCGCCTCCGGCATGCGCCGATTCATCATGGCTGGTTTAATCCGGTGGTCGAATCCGGGTCCACCGGCCGGATTTGCGTATCCGGGTTTGCCGGTTGGGTTGGTGCATCCGCTTTGCGCTGCTCTTCAATGGTGATGATCGCCGGGGTTAAGAAGGCAATGATCGTCACCAGGATGCACAGACCGCCGCCAATGAGATACCAGATGCGAATTCCCAGCCAGTCAGACATGGGCCCGGCCACCATCAGGCTTAAGGGCATCATGGCGGTTGCCCCGGCATTGATCAGCGAAAAGACCCGCCCCTGCATGTCATGCTCAATCGTGCTCTGGAAGATGGCCCCGAGCGGTCCATTGGCAAATACCTGGGTCATTCCCAGGATAAAGTTGGCCACCAGCAGCAGGAAGAACATATTGCCCGGAGCAACGCCGATCAAAATCACGCCCAGGCTGATTCCAAGTACCCCGGACAGTGATGTGATAATTTTTCGCTTGAACCCGCCCCAGGCGCCCAGCGCCACGCCGCCTACAATCATACCCACGCCAAAGAGGGTTTCGGTCCAACCCAATTCCACCACGCCCTTATTGAAAATTTGGGTCACCACCAGTGGCATAAAGGAACTTGACGGGACGAGGAGGAAGTTGAGCAGCATGGCCATCAAAATCAATCCCAGCAAACCGGGCCATTTGGTGACATACCGAAAACCCTGAGCCAGGTCCTGCCAGTAACTGGTTTTGACCGCCGTGCCGTTGTCCAGAGCGGTCTGGCGGGGTGGGCGGGGGATTGGAATGAACAGCAGCGGCAGCACGGCGAGAGCTGCAGTGGCGATATCGATGGCCAGCACCCCTTCCAGCGGCAGCAGGCCGATGAGCAAAGCGCCCAGCGGCGGTGCAAAGATGCTGATCAGTCCCTGCAGGGTCTGGTTCAACCCGGCCAGGCGCGCCAGATGCTGCGGGGGCACCATGAGCGACGTGGAGGCGGTCATGGCGGGCCCGTGAAAAGCCCCGCCCAGTGATCGGATGAGCAGGATGACGTAAACATGCCAGACTTGAACCTGCCCGGTGGCAAACAGGTAAATCAGCACACCCGTGGCCAGCGCAATGCCGCTGTCGGCCACGATCATGATCAGGCGCCGGTTCCAGCGGTCCACCAGGGTACCCACGAAAGGCCCCAGGATGATCTGGGGCAGCAGGGCAAATAATGTGGCGGTTGCCAGCACCGTGGCCGAACCGGTCTGGCTGGTCATCCACCAGACCAGGGCAAACTGCACCAGCGCTGAACCAATCAGCGAAAATGCCTGGCCTGCCCAGATGGTGAAGAAGGGTGGTGCCCAGCGTTCTGGGACAGTCGTGCTTGACGGGGTATTTTCCATGGAATGGCCTTTTGGACAAATTATCAGACGTGACGCCTATTATACGCCCGTCGTCTCGGAAAGTTGCATCCGTAGGGTGAAATCTCCAGAGGATCCGTTATCCGTTCCCTGCCGCGGCTTGGGTGGCATGACGGTTTGCCAATCATCAGCCTGCCGACTCATCCTGATTTTTTGCCCCGGATCTTCTTGTTCGGGGACGGTAATGATGATTTCAGAAGTGGCGTTTTTTGTCCATTGTCATAATGGATTTTGGGGTCCTGCCAGTATTTTTCAATGAGGTAGTCGTCAGTCATGACAAAACGGGAATAAATTCCAAGAGTTGCCAGAATAATCATGGGCATTGTAACCAGTGACAACATGGCCCCAGTACCCGGAATCAGCAGGTGGGCATATCCGGAAAGCTCCTGAATGAAGGTCGCAACCTTCAGCTTCGTGAACAGTTCGATCAACCACAAGCCATTAATGCCAGCCTGACATAATAACCCCAGCAGGACGGCTGAAAATACGGCGGCCTTCCAGCGCCGGCAAACCGCCCCGCTGGTCTTTGAAAAAACCGAATCAGCAAAGATGGCAAAGATGCTGACTTCACCAACAGGATAACCAGAAAAACAGTGGCGTGTGTGAAGGGTTGATCATTTCCCCAAGGCCCTGAATCCCGAATGAGGATTATGGGAATTATGGGCCAACCTGATGAGCGGCAGGGCCTCACGGCGTCTGATCGTCTGATCATTTGCCACAACTGCCCCTACGCATTAAAGGCCGTCATGCACCCAAAGTCTTGTGATTGGCTGCGAGTGCATGGCGGCGGAGGAGGAGAAAAATGAAATCTGGTTTCCTGGCCGGGTTTATTCCAGCGTGAGCTCAAGCTGGATTTCTGCATTAGCACGTATCACTGTCAGGGTGACCGTGTCACCGGGGTTGTAAGTGAACAGCGTGTTGATAAATGGATGGTTATCATCCAGCGCGATGTCATCAAACCGGGTGATGATATCGCCCTCTTTCAGCCCTGCCCTTTGCGCGGGGCTATTGGCCTGCACATCAGTCACATAGGCCCCCCACTCCACTGGCAGTCCGTAGCGCGCCGCCAGTGCCGGGGTCACAAACTGCCAACTGATGCCCATCTGGGGGCGGGCAAAGTGGCCCTTCTGGATGATCTGCTCGGCCACCGCCCGGGCGGTATTGATCGGAATGGCAAATCCCAAACCCTCAGCCACGGTGCCGCTGCTGCTGGAGCGGACGATCATGGTGTTGATGCCAATCACCTCGCCCGCCAGGTTGACCAGCGGCCCACCGGAATTGCCCTGGTTGATGGCGGCATCTGTCTGGATGAGATCCTCAACCTGGTAGCCCTGACCCGTGTCAATGGCGCGCCCGGTTGCGCTGATCACGCCCACTGTCACCGTGTTCATGAAGTCTCCCAGCGGCGAACCAATGGCAAGCACCGATTCTCCCGACTTGAGGACATCAGAATTGCCCAGCTTGACGGTAGCCGGGACGCGGTCATCTGTCTTCAAGACCGCCAGATCAGAAAACTGGTCCGATCCCACCAGTCTGGCACGTTGCTCGCTGCCATCAGCCAGGACGATGCGAATGTCCTGCACCGCCTCAACCACATGGTGGTTGGTCAGAATATAACCCTCACTGCTGATGAAGAAGCCGCTGCCGCTGACCGTTTGATCGCCGGTTGGGCCGAAGAAGGTCATCTGGCCGGGGATGGTTCCCACCACGGTGACCACCGCCGGGCCGACGGTCTCGGCCGCCTGCGTGACCGAGGTCTGGTACTCCGTTGTATTGACGGATACAACTTGCGCCGGTGCGCTGTTGGCATCGCTGAAAACCGTCTGAGGCATAGCGGCATTGGCGCGCAAAGCCTGATACACCGCCAGCCCACCGACCACGACACCCCCAAGTGCCGAGACGCCTGCCAGCGCCACCACCAGCATAGCATAAATAATTCGTTTCCAGGACATCGTCACCTCTTTGATGGCATAAATGGTTTGTGTTGATGAGCACATTATAGAAACCCCGCCTGTGAAAAAACCAAAGAAACCATAAGAAAATGTTAAATCCGCGAAAATGATCTCTGGCTTTTTCTGGCAGCCTAAAGCTCTTCCCCGCTGCTCACTTGATGATATTATGAGGTTGATGTAAGCTCTTGGAATTGATCCAGTAAATACTATTCAGTTGGCCAAGGTGAAACGATGCCTCTCTTAGATTCAACCCCAACCCCAACCCCAACCCCAACCCCAACCCC
>DAOQTN010000009.1:15232-17960 GCA_035340555.1 Anaerolineaceae bacterium
CGATGCCTCTCTTAGATTCAACCCCAACCCCAACCCCAACCCCAACCCCAACCCCTGATATTCACTTCATGCACATCACTGCCAAGACAATGGGTGAGATTTGCAAGCTGAGCAAAACCCTCTCGCCGGCTCAGCGTCACATGGTGGCGGATAATGTCTGGTCGATTGCTGAAGCCCACTTTTCTGAAAGCGCCTGGATGCGCGCCATCTACGCCGATGAAACTCCCATCGGGTTTATCATGACGCATACGGGTTCAGATTACGAGGACGGGATTGATTGTCCGGGGGTGTTTTTGTGGCGCTTGATGATTGCCGCTCCCTATCAGGGCAAGGGGTACGGCCGATTGGCCCTGGAAAAATTGATTCGGCATTTGAAGGCCATGGGCATCCCCGTGCTCTACACCAGCTGTGGACAGGGCGAAGGCAGTCCGGAGGGTTTTTACACCAAACTGGGATTTGTGCTCACCGGCGCTTGCTACGATGATGAGATTGAGCTGGTTCTACAACTGGACCAGTACAACCTGCCCTGAGGCCTCAGTGTAAAAAACAAACGGGCTCCGTCACTTTGGTGGACAGAGCCCGAAATACATCCTCAGCCGGGTATCAGCTTATTCGCTTATTCGCGCATCAGCTCATTTTACCCAACCAGCCCTTGCGTTCCATCCACTTGGCAATTTCCAGGACGGGTACAATGGTGATGGCCAGACCACCCACCAGCAGCCAGTCCGTGGCCGGCAGGGCGTAGGTGCTGAACGGTTCATGCAGCACCGGCAGGTAGACAATCAACAGCAGCATGATGATCTCCCAGACGATCGACAGATTCAGCCATTTGTTGGCAAAGGGTTTGTCCAGGATCGAGTACCGGTCAGAGCGGAAATTATAGGCCTTGAAGAACTGGATCAGCACCAGCGAAACAAAGGTCATCGTCATTGCCTGTTCCAGCGTGCGCCCGGAATTCATCGCCCAGCTGAACAGGCTCAGGTTGATCATCGTGGACCACAATCCACCCAGTGCCATCAGAGTCACCACCGGACGGGTGAAAATGCCGGTGCGCGGGTTGCGGGGCTTGCGGCGCATCAAATCCTTCTCCGGCGGATCAACTGAAAGGGCGAGCGCCGGCAGCCCGTCTGTCGCCAGGTTGACATAAAGAATCTGCACCGCCGTCAGTGGCAGTGGCAGTCCCAGCAGGGCCGCCCCGGCCATCAAGCCAATTTCACCGATGTTTGACGATAGCAGGTACATCAGGTATTTTTTGATGTTGCCAAACACGCCGCGCCCCTCTTCCACGGCGGCCACAATTGAAGCAAAATTATCGTCCGTCAGGGTCATGGCCGCGGCTTCCTTGGTGACATCCGTGCCGGTGATGCCCATGGCGATGCCAATATCAGCTTTTTTGAGCGCCGGGGCATCATTCACACCATCGCCGGTCATGGCGGCGATATGACCGCGTTCCTGCCAGGCGCCGACCACGCGCAGCTTGTGTGCCGGGGACACCCGGGCATAAACGCTGATCTCTTCAACATCCCGGAGAAGCTGTTCGTCTGACATTTCCTCCAACTCGGCGCCGGTCACCACGCGCCCGCCGCTCTGCAGCAGTCCCAGTTCGCGCGCCACGGCCTGGGCGGTCACCGGATGATCACCGGTGATCATCACCGGGCGGATGCCTGCCTCGGCACAAACCGCAATGGCTGCCCGGGCTTCGGGACGGGGGGGATCAATCATGCCAACCAGTCCCAAAAAGGTCATGCCCTTTTCGGCGTTTTGCAGTTCGGCCTGAGGTTTGGCGGCGATGCCCAGCACACGCAGAGCTTCGCTGGCCATGGTCCGGGCCTGCAGCAGGATCTTGTCCCGCCCGGGAGCATCCAGTGGCATGGGTCCGGTGGCTGTGGCAATAAAATCACAGCCAGCCAGGATGACCTCGGGGGCACCCTTGGCATAGGCGGTCACCCCGGCAGTGGTTTGGTGCAGGGTGGTCATTCGCTTGGTCTCTGAGGAGAAGGGGATTTCATTGACCCGGGGATTGGCGGCATCCAGGATTTCCTTTTCCAACCCGGCTTTGGCCGCGGCCACAACCAACGCCCCTTCGGTTGGATCGCCTTTGATATCCCAACCCTCACCGGGCAGCCGGATCAAGCGGGTGTCCGAAGCAAGCACCCCGGCCGTCAGCATTTCGCGCAGTGCCGGATTCAGTTGAACTGGGTTGCCGTCCGGGGTTGAAAATTCGCCTTCAGGAGCATAGCCGGCGCCTGAAACATGGATGATTGCACCGGCACAATACAACTGACGGACGGTCATCTCATCCTTGGTCAGCGTACCAGTTTTGTCCGAGCAGATCACCGAGGTGCTGCCCAGGGTTTCCACAGCGGGCAGGCGGCGGATCAGCGCATTGCGCTTGACCATTTTTTGCACGCCGATTGCCAGCGAAATGGTCACAACCGCGGGGAGGGCTTCAGGCACCACCGCCACAGCCAAGGCAATGCCGAAAATCAACATTTCCACCAGCGGCTGGCCGCGCAGCAGTCCCACGGCCATGATCAGCGCCACCACCACAAAAGCTGCCCGGGCCAGGACCGCCCCCACCTTGTCCAGGTTGTGCTGCAGCGGTGTCTTGCCGGTTTCAACCGTCTGCAGCATCTGGGCAATCTTGCCGAATTCGGTCTGCATGCCGGTGGCGGCAACCAGGGCCCGCCCACGCCCGTAAGTCACAGCGGTTCCGGCGTAGACCATG
>DAOQTN010000010.1:0-17888 GCA_035340555.1 Anaerolineaceae bacterium
AGATGACACCGCCGCTTTGCAGTTCCCGCGAGGCGGCTCCCGTACCGGCCAGTGAGGCGGCATCCGCCGCGCCCTGGGCGATGCGCCGCTCGGACAGAAGCATGCCGCCATCAATCGCCAGGGCAGTCAGCGCCAGCAGCGCCACCAGCGCAACGACAAAGATGACAACAATCTGGCCGCGTTCAGAAGGGTGAAGAGTATTCATGAGTTTCCTCCTTGGAAGAAGTCATACAAGTAAACAATTTGGTTACGGACAGGCCGGGCGCAGGATGGTATCAGTCATTGCGGCCTCAAGATGAACAGACTGGCGGCCCAAAAAGGTGCCCAGCAGGGGCATGGTGATGGGGAAATTGGGCTGCTCAATTGTCACGGTTATTCCATTGGGTGCGCAGGCATCCTGTTCGGTTTTGTTGACCGGATCTTCGTAAGCTGCGGCATCCACACAATACTTTTGGATATCCGGGTCGGCAGTGGTGTTCGTGATAATAATAGTGACAAGGATGCCATCCGGGTTGGTCACCGGATCATATGCCTCAGCATTAAACAGACTTGCCATGGCCCGATCCTCAATGTCTTCACAATCACGGGGAAAAATCGAGCCGTAGGCGGCGGCTTCCTGGGCCGCATCGCGCATGGCCATATACTGAAACATCATATTCCCCAGATCAACCACGCCGGCCAGGATGATCAACAGGATCATTAAACTGATGGCCAGTTCAACCAGGCTCTGGCCCCGTTCAGTTCGATTGATATTTATAGAGCGTTGGGATTTCATCACAATCTCCAAATTATTTCATCACGGAAGGTAGAGCGATTTGCCAGGACAGCGTGTCCGGACAATACGCCAGACTGCTGCCATCTGCTGCCAGGAAGAGTTGTCGATCTGGCGCAGCCTGCCGGAAAGACATCGGGGGGGTGATGACGGCGCCATCAGAATTCACCAGGGCATAATAGAGCCGCTGGGTGTAGACCTCACCCCAGACCAGAATGCCATATCCGGACGAATCCGAGGCCACCGAAACCTTTTCCGCCGGGTGTTCGTCAAACGGGATCAACGGAGTCGGAGCGGACACAAAACTGGAGGCATCCGCGCTCAAAACCGCATAACGGACCTCAGCATATTCACCAATCAGGTCCTGGCTGACCCAGCTCAACAGCGGATGATTTTCAGCCAGCACCACCATGTCCACCAGTGAAGGCCGGACATTGGACTCGATCACGGCTTCACTGCCAGTGCTTCCCCCCGGAGTCAACACCCGGTACACCAGATCGACTTCCCGGGTCGCATCATCATAACGTTGGTAAGCCACCAGCACCTTGTCACCGGCCAGGGTCAGCAGAGAGGCATCAGAGTAGATCAGTCCACCGTAAACGGCACCGGTCAAGGAGGTGGGTGGAACCAGCAGACTGCCGTTATTGCTGAAAACCGCGTAATAAATATCCCCAATGGATTGATCCTCGGTGTTGGTATCATAATAATCCCAAGAGATCACGTAGCGGCCGTCCGAGAGCGCCGTCACCGTCGGGTGACCCAAGGTGCGGGTCAACAGGTCGGCATTGTCCATCAGGACCACCGGCTCAGCCAGGGCACCACCGGCGGCATTGATTTTGACATAATAAATCGTGATCGTTGGCTCACTGCTGCGGCGGACAAAAACCGCCGCGCCGTTACCCCCCGGGGTGGTGGCCAGTGCGGCATATTCATCGCGAACGCCCAGCGTGTCCAGTCGATGATCCTGTAGCGGGCGCGGACCCATCCGGTTGCCCATCGCGTTGACACGTGCAACCACCGTGTTGAGATAGATTTGACTGCCCTGATCCACCCCCACCCGGGTCCAGTAAGGCAGATAAATGGCCTCTGACTGATGCGCCATGCCAACCGGGCCGCCGGTATATCCCAGAAACACTGGACCGCGGTAGCTCTGCTGCGAGGTTTGATAATGGATCTGAATGCGGTTGGTATCCAGTGAAATCAGGGAGAAGGGGGCCGCCACAGCGGTCTGCCGCATCAGGCTGTAGGGGACAATATTGGGTGAATCAATATCAATTTGAACCCGCGCATACTCACCGCGCTGGGCGGTATCCGGGACGGTAATCCGGAGCCGGATCTCCTGTTGGGAGACCAGTCCGGGCTGCAGCGTCAATCCGCCGGTAATGGGTGCCCCGGAAGGATCAATGAAGGTGAAGGTCCAACCATCCGCCGGCCCCCGGCTGCCTGGAGTCAGCGAGTAACTGAAGGTATACGTATCCGCCACCGAACCGGTATTGCGCAGAGTAAAGGGCAGGTCCACCTGATTATTGTTCAGCAGTGCGTCAGCCACCAAGGGGAAGGCCTTGGCCCGATAGCCGGGGCCCGGGTGGGTAAACTGCAGCATGGTGGCCGGGGCCAGGCCAGTCTCGTTAAAGACCACCTGGTAACCGATAATACCCTGATCGTCTTCAATGCCAACCGTACATTCATTGGGGAATAATGGCAGCCCCTGAAAGCCGATGCGAATATTGCCGTCAGCGTACAGGATGGCGGCCACGCTGAATGTGGGGGCAGCCTCTTCGCCATATTTCCTGACATTAAAGTATTCAATAATGGTACAGCCCGAAGCGCTGCCACCCACCGGGCAGGGGGCGGCAAAGTTTTTGTAATAAACTTTGCCGGTTTCCGCATCCAAGGTCAGGTCATCCCAATAAACAGCAATGAGATTTTGCGGCTTGGAGTCCACCGGGATGGCATAATTAATGCGATAAGAAAGGATCGGGATCTCGTCAAACAGCAGCAGTCCGTTGGTCGAGACAAAGACCTCGGAATACACATTCTCAAAAAACGAGAAATCCAGTCCCAGCGGGATGGGGGTCGGCGTGCAGTACCCGGTATCGTCGGGTACGCAGCTGATGGCATCATCATTACTGGCAAACTGCACAACAGAGACCCCGGCCTGCCCATCCAGTTCTTCCCAATCATAGGTCACGTACCCGACTGAATAGCCAAAGCCGGCCTCCGGCACGGGGGATTGCGCCCGTGCCGGTTGTATACCGACGACCAGCAGGCTAAAAGCCAGGAAGGGGAGGAGAATTCGCTTCATCATGGTCAGGGTGCCAGATTTGTCTTGGTGCAGACCACCGGACCGGCTGGAGTGACAAACAGGAACTCCAGTGTAATGACGGAAAACGTCAGCGGCGGTGAGTTGATCACGAAGTTGAGTGACAGGGTCTTGCTGCTTATATTTCCCGAGCCCAAAAAGTCCAGCAAGCGATCATTGGTAGTACCGTTCCAGCTTGAGACGGTGCCGCCAGGCTCGGTCAGATTGGCTGTCTGGATGATGGCTGCGCCAAAGGTGCTGGAGTCCAGATAGCTGCGGTTCTGGTTCGTCTTTCTATCCTGGAAGGCCAGGGTCATCGACGTCAAATGGCCCGGATAGCTGGTATTGTTTTTGATGGTGATATCCCGTTTGGGGGTGAGCCAGCTGTTTCCTTCAATGGTGAGATTGTTACAACTGAAGGCGGGTGGTTCGTTGATATCCATCGCAGAATTATTGTCATTCTGCAGTGTGGGAGCATCCGGATCCAGGAACGGCGCCGGGGCGGTCTCATCCACAGTAATGATCAGATTATTCATCGCCGTATTCAGGATGGTGACCGTCACCGAGTAGATGATCTCACCACCCGCCGGGATGTCCACGTAATCCGAGAATTCCCAGGAGGAGTTTGAAGCCCCGCTACATCCCGAAGCCCCACCGGATGCACCCGAACAGACCCAGTCCCACTTGGAAATCACCGAGGCATCCGGGAAGGCGCTGACCACATAAACATTGGAAGCATCTTCCGGGCCCCAGTTGTAAAGTCTGACAGTGTAGGTCAGCGTTCCACGGGGATAATTCGAAAGGTTGTTGTCGGAAATGCTGATCCAGATATCGGCGGTCGGCGGGGTCGCAGAAATGGTGATGTAGTTGTTGTCCATATTGAGATCAGATATCCCAACCGGTGGCACCACATTAACATTAAACGTCATGACATCGGTGGCCGCGGCGGCAATATGCGCATTGACGGTGTAGGTCACCGATCCACCCGCGGGCATATAATCCATCGTGTCGCTGAAGGTCGGCTGCGCAACGGCCTGATTGTGACAGCTGGCACCGCCAACAGCCACACAGCTCCAAGTATAATTCTCCACCTGGTCCGGTTTTTCCGCGCTGACCACGGCAAAATTTGCCGCATCCGGGCCGGCATTGGCTACGGTAAACGAGAATGTGAAGTCCTCGCCGGGCACATAGTAGGTTTCCTGCGAAACAGCCGTGACGCTCAAATCCGCCGCCGGGGGCCAGTCAATATCAATGGCGGTCAGGCCGCCATTGTCATCCCCCAGACCGTACGGCAGGATGATGTTGGCATAATTGATCAGATAATCCTGGGCGGCAGGATTAAGGTTTGCCGTCACCGTGTAGGCGATGCTGCCGCCCACCGGGATATCCAACCCTGTATCCCAGATATTGCCACTGCCCGAATAGGCATCACATCCCGTAGCACCGCCGGCAGTGGTGCAGGTCCAATCCCAGGTGGTCACCTGGAAGGGACGGTTGTCCTCCAAAATACAGCCAATGGCATCATTGGGACCGGCATTGGTAATGTAAATGGTATAGGTCACCGTGCCGCCCGGTATATAGTAACTGACACCATCATTTTTGCTGACCGTGATGTCCGCCTGGGGCAGCGGAGTGAATGTCAGGGTTGGCGTCAGCGTTTCGGTCGGGGTGGGGGTTGCCGTCGGCATCACGGTAAAGGTGGGGGTGTTGGTCGACATGCCTGCCGGTGCGGTGGGATTGGCCGTCATGTCCACCCGCTTGATGATGGTGCGAAACGTGGTGGAAGTGATGGGAAAACTGGGAAAGATGCCAATTAATGAAGAGTGATTGGCCGTTACCCGTACACCGATGCGATCTCCCAGGATGGTTTCAAAATCCACCGGAAGGGCATCGCACCTTTCCAGGTCGTCCCAGGCCGTGGGATCATCCGGGCCATGATCATAACGAATGTCAACCTGGCCCGCTGTAGTGATTCCGGCTGGGCGGCCCACCCGGTAAGCCTCAGCGCGGATGCCCACACAATCAATCTCGCGCGAGATATTCGTTGAACCCAAGCCGACCGAAGAACCGTAGCGGGCAGCTTCGCGGCTGGCGGAAAACGTAATACTGTAGTGGAAGAGCATCCAGGAAAATTCCATAATGCCCAAAATCAACAACAGGAAAACGGGGATCGCCAGGGCAAATTCCACCATGCCCTGGCCGCGCAGCGATTTCATCTGCTGTTGAACGTGATTTGCGCCTATGCGCAGTCTCTTCATTTGAGACTCCTTTCCGCATCATGAAGATACACTATGAGACCGGGTTTGAAAATCCGTACACCTACTTAATTTTACATCAAACAGGACGTAATAATGCGCTGGATTGCAAAACTGTAATGCCGCTGCAAACTGGCAGGCTCCCAAAGCCCCATAATGGCGCAAAATTTGCCCCACTTTTCCCCCCAAGGGGAGTAAATCAGGGTTTTTTCGAACCGACGATTTTTTCGCGGCGCAATAAATTGATCAGCAGACTCGCCCCCAGTTTGAGCGCCATGCCGGCATACATCAGGCAGTTGACCAAAAAGAAGTAGTCCTTGGCCAGATGTTTTTTATAGTAAAGATAATAGGAGCGGTGCCACTGCAGGATGGCGCGATAGGGCTGCACACGCGAACCGCCTTGGCCGCCATAATGAATGATGCGGGCCGCAGGCACGTAGTAAATCTGCCAGCCCGCCTGGCGGGCCCGGAAACAAAATTCGGTGTCCTCCTGATAGGCAAAAAACTGCTCATCAAGGTAGCCCACCTGATCCACCACGGCCCGGCGGATCAGCATGCAGGATCCCGAAACCGCCTCAGCCGGGTGGGTGGTTTCAGCATCCATGTAAGTCATCAGGTACCCGCCACAGCAGCGCTTGTCCGGGAAAAGCTTCCAGAGGCCCGAGAAATAGGTGAAGACATCCCAAGGCCGGGCGGCACTGCGGCGGCACTGACGCTGCAGCGAGCCATCCCGGTTCATCACTTTGGGGGTACAAATGCCCACCCCAGGCCGGGCCTCCATGAATGCCAGCAGTTCATCCAGCCAACCGGGTTGAACCAGGGTGTCCGGGTTCAGCTGCATCAAATACCGCCCGCCGCCGCGGCGCAGCCCCAGATTCATCGGAAGCGTGTAGCCCTGATTTGAATCGAGCTGGATGAGCGCAACCTGTGGAAACTGGCTGGCAACCATTTCGGGCGATCCGTCGCTGGATGCATTGTCCACAACAATCACCTCAAAGGTGGCCCGGGTGGGTGTCTCAAACAGTGACCGCAGGCAGTCTTGCAGCAGGACACGGGTATTGAATGAAACAACGACAATGCTGACATCCATCATTGGATGATGCTCCCATCATTTTCCCGCCGATCGCGCCTGTCACCCTGACCGTGACTTCTTCCGCCGTATGGAATCCAGCCCGCCAGCAGGCGGCGCAGGTAAATCCAGATTTGTTTGAGCAATGTTCCGGGTCCCCGGCGGCGCAGGGAGTAAAGCCCCATTTGCCGCAGGGAAGGATAAGCCTCCATCTCCAGGGGCCAGGCCAACCGGGCCGGATCGGCAGACGGATCGGGGTTAAAGACCAGTTTCAGCGGATGATGGTGGTGTATGCCCACCGCGTTCAGGGTATCAATGGCGTTCCGGGCGCGTTCAGGCGGGGTATAGCGCGCCAGCACATCAGTACGCGCCCGCCCGCCCAAGACCTGGCGGAAATCGGGATCCATCAGGGCTTGCAAACCAGCGAACCAATCGGCATCGTGCTGGACCAGCAGTCCGTTCCGCCCCGGAGAAATCGCGAATTGAAAGGCATCCGTAGCGCTGGCCAGGGTGGGCACACCCACCAGAGCGGCTTCCATAAATTTGATTTCGCTTTTTGATTGGGAGAAGGGGTTGTCCGGCACCAAGGGTGCCAGGTTGATATCCAATTGGGCCAGCAAAGCCGGGAGATCGCGCCAATTGACCGGCGGCACCGTGCGCACCCGAGCACCAAAGCGCGCCAGCCTGGCGGGTGGATCCAGGTAGCCAATCAGCCATAATTCGGTTTGAGAATACTCCTCGAGAATGGTCTCCAGCGCCGGGGCAACGAGGGCGAAGTCACGGTTATGGGTGGGAGTGCCACTGGCATAACCGATCACGACCCGGTCATCGGCCGGGCGGCGGGATGCGGCGCGGGAATTTGCCAGCATTTCAAAATTGGCCGCATTGCGGTGCACCCAGACCGGCTTGCCCAGCTGACGCACCAGTCCAGCCAGATAATCGGTGGAGACCAGCACCCCATCACATCTATCCAGGGTCTGGCGCTGGCGGCACATCTCCTCTTGATAAACGCGAACCCGGATGGGATCTTGAAAATCGGGGCTGTGGATCCACTGGAAGGCGGATGGATCAAAGATCAGGTCATCGGTATCATACAGCACCATACCGTCGTGAGCATGCACCAGTCGAATAAGCTTTTCGACGTATCGATCCGCCGGAACCCGATGCAGCACCAGCAGGTCCGCTGCGGCTGCCCGGGTGGCAATGCCGGGCGTGGTGATGTGGGCGACCTGGGCGGCCACGCCAGCATAGGTCAACTGTTGATGCAGGTGAAAAGTACGGTAGCGTCGGGTGTCCCCCTTGACACCGCTGAGAATCAGCATTTCAAGAGGAGTCTGGATCATATTTTTTTCAAGATATTGATCTTCAGCAGCCATATTGCGCTGCCAATCACCAGAGCGGCTTTTTGGATGATGTCAGCGGGGGTCATGGCGCGCAATTTTTCCCAGCGCGTTTGCTGGTTGGGATCCGCCGGAATGGCCGGATCGTCTGCCGGCGGCATCCCAGCCGGAGTATCCGGCCAGGCCGCCGGGACCTCAGCCAGGCATTGAGCGATCTGGCGTTCCCAGGTGGCACAAAACTCCTCCTGGGAATAGTTTCGGCGGATATAGTCTTCAGCCTGGGCAGCGATCTGTTGACGCAGTGCCGCGTCCTCAATCAGCCGCGTCAGGGCAGCAGCCCACTGATCTGATGTATTGGCAACCACCAGTCCCAGCTCCCCAGCGCTGACTTCCGCATAGACAGAGCTTGAGGAATAAATTCCGGCAATCCCGCAGGCCCCATATTCGCGGAATTTGTTGTTGGTTTTGGAACGATGAAAAGCGTCATCCACCATGGGGGCCAGACCAATATCAAAGCTGTGCGCGGAAAACTTCCGCATGAAGGCATCATAGTTGGGTTCAAACGGCATATGATGGATGTTGGCCTGACCGGCAAAGCCTTCCGGCAGCGCGCCACAAAAGGTGACTTCGACGCTGTCCGGGTATCGCTGCAGCACCTGGCGCAAGGCGGGGGCAAAAATATCAGCCAGGGTGTCCCGCCGGCGGCTGGTGACATAAACAATGCGGATTTTCCGATGCGGCTGCCGGGGCTGAATCAGAGCCCAATCCAAAGGCGCCTTCACCAATTCCACCCGTGCGCCCAGCTCGGCCACGCGTTCGTAAACCCCCGGCGAATAGACCCGGACCAGTGCCGCCTGGCGCAGATAGGTTTCCAGCATTCCCAAGCGGTGCGGGTAGCGGTGGTAATTTCCCAATTCATTGGACAGGGGAATCTCAAACAGGTTGTCATCCAGGTCATAGATGTAGGGGATCCGATTTTGCCGCAGGTACTGCAACAGCGCGGCATAGCGCGGTTCGGTGTTGCGGCAGAATATTGCCAGATCGGTTCCCTTGAGGCGATGCGCCGGGATAAACGACTCCAATGCCGCGCAAAAGCGCACCTGCTTGTTCCGATCCAGCACCAGCATTGGTTTGATGACATCCAGCAGCGTGGAGACAATCAAACCGGGCAGGATGGCGGTGATGCGCGGGCGAGAGGGAGAGCTTGGGCGGGCAGGGGGCGTGTTCATCCCAGGGCGTTCATTCCTCAAAGTCAAAGCCGCAAAAGACTTTGCGTTGGAGTTTGAGACCCATCCTCTGGTAACGGCGCCACTCCATGATCCGCAAGGGTGCATTCAGGTCCCGCACAAACACCCGGACCATCAATGCCCCGGCGGGAATATCCACGGCCGGATCAAAGGTGATTTTAAAGGGCTCACGTTCAATAATTGAATCCGCCGGACGAATTTGCTGGCCGATGATGCGCCCACCAGCCACCAGTTCCACGCCAATGCCCCCCTGGGTCAGCGGGGCATCAATCACCGGAGCGATCACAACGCTGGTCACCCGGCGCGGCACCACCCAGTTCAGGGTGTACTCCCGGCAAGGCACCGGCTGCAAATTAGCGCTCACCTGGAGGTGATAACCGGATAAATTTTGATTAAACATCAACGAATCGTCCAACATCGGATGATAGGCTTTTTCAAGCACGGCATACAGATTGGAACGATCAAATAATCGCTCAATGACCTTGATGATCTTCCGGCTGCGGTACTGATCGAGTTCAGCGGCCGCCCGATTGGCATGCCATTGCGTCACCGCCAGTTTTTGCTGCACATCCGCCAGTTGTTCACCTTGTGCCGCAGCCGCCTTCTGCATCTGATGAATATCGGCTTTCAAGCGATTGATGTTCTGATTCTGCTCCTGGATGCGCGTTTCCATGTCCCGGATGATGCGCTCCCGTTGGGCGCTTTCCTGTTGGTAAATGGCGCACAATTCTTGCAGCCGGTATCGTCCAATCGCGTCCGGCTCGAATATTGTCCGATCCTCCCACACCGGTTGAATTTCCGGGGCGGGGCCTTTTATCGCGCTGAGCTGCAGCAATATATCCGAGCATACTTCCGGATGTTCCCGGCTCGCCTGACGTTTTTCATAATTCATCCTCCCGGCAATAGCGGGAATATAGATGAATTTCATACCGGCACACCGAATATCCAGCTCCGGACACCGCCCCCGGCCCCAAGGAGATGGCTGTTCGAGCGCGCTGGGATCGTACTCATCCGGATAGACGGCGGCCAGTGGCGCGTTGGTCCAGTCCCGCGCAGTCTGTTCATTTACACCTATACCACTAATCGGGTCCTCACCGACCGATCCCCCATCCGTCCCTACCCCGCCGGCAGTTTCTTCATCGTTCAGAGCCCTTGCCCGGACACTAGCGGGTACCGGCGCATAAGTTGAAAAAACAGAGATTTGGGCTCCATGGTGGACCACCCGGTTTGCTTCGGCAATAACGGCCTGAGGGTCCCTGGATTTCTCCAGAACATGGTCCAGAAAACAAACCTCCACACCATCAGCAGCCAGAGGAAAAGGTTGGTTCCAATCCATGACCAGTTGAACTCCCGCTCGAAAATGGTTGTCAGCATTGACAAAATCCGGGCTGGGGGCCTGGGGTGAACCAATCGACAATTGGACCGTCGGGCCATCTTCGGCGCGCGCTGCCGGATAGACCCGTCCCGGATGCTCTGGCGGGACCAGCTGCGAGATCTCATCCAGCCACTGCTGCTCGGCAATTTCCAACCGGTAGGTTTGGTAGACGTATTGATAGGCCTGCTCCTGAATCGCTTGTCGCAGCCTATCGTCCAGGATCAACGTCCGCATGGCGTCATACCAGGCGCCGGGTTTCTGATCCACCCGTAGACCTGTGACGCCAGGGACAATATCAAAATAGGGTTCCAAATTGGAGTAAATGCCGGCAATGCGGCAGGCGCCGTAATCGCGCGTCTTCGTATTGGTTTTGGATAGATAAAATTCCGTATTCAACAGCGGGGCCAGCCCGATGTCGTAGCGGGCCTGGGCCAGGGAACGGATAAAACGGTCATACTGCCAGTCGACAGCAACAACCTGCACATTCGGCACCTCCTGGAATGCGGGTGGCCGTTCAGTAAAAAACACCGCCTGCACCTTTTGCGGAAATTCTGCCAAGATTGCCAGCAAATCCTGTTCAAACAGGGCCACCAATTCGTCCCGGGCGCCGCGCGCTGTCACGTAAGCGATTTGAATGATGTCTCCCGCGCGGGGGGGCAGAACCCGGGGCAGGAGCGAGAAATCCAGCGCGGCGGTATCACAAACAACGCGCGCAGTATACCGGCGAACCCGGCGGGCCAGTTCCGGGCTGAAAACCTTGACCAGATTGGCAAACCGGACGTATTCCTCCATTTGTTGGAGCTTGCCGCCGGTTTTGTAATAGGCGGCATCCGCCAGATGATCGGGCAGAGCCCAAAAATTGTCATCGAGGATATAAATGTAAGGCTTGCTCAAAGCCAGCATTTCCTCGTGCCACCGTCTGGCCTCACGCAGATTATTTCGGCACAAGATGACGATATCTGCCCACAATAATTTAGAGCGCGTTAGTTGATTTTCAAGTGTGACCTCAAAAACCACTTTCTGGGCCTGATGTAGCGCGCCAAAGGGGCGCAAAATGAATATTTCGGCTGAAGTGCTGTAGGTGGACAACACGGCAAGGACATGCGGAGGATGTGGCCGGTTTGGGGATTCTGTCATAACCATATCAGGGTTGCCTCTGGTTAATGCTTCTTCTGCAGTGGATAGACGGCGGGATTCAGGCGCGGCAGCCCCACCCAATTGGGCACCCGGCGACCAGCCGCAGCAAATAGCCGGTGAAATTGGCGCAATCTGAGCGGCAGGGTTTCATAAATTGCCAGCCTCCCTGCAGTTAGTTGGGCGCTGATTCGCACCCAGGTCCAACCGCCTGTCGGAATTTTGGCCGGTGACATCGGAATTTTGACCCAAGTGTTGTCAGAAATATGTTCCAACGGCAATTCAATTTGCTGCCGGGTGCGGTCCGGCAAGGTAAACTCGATCTTCAGGACACCCTGGGGTTGTGTCAAATAAGTGCCAACCCGGAACTGGAGACCCCACAATGATCCATCCTCCAGAAACACCCGATACCGTAAGGGTTGTGGCGCTAAATCGGGCCCAATCTCCAGATTACTGACATCCAGTCCGGTGGCATGCGGTAGCTGCCTCCCCGGCAATTTTGCGTGTCCGCCGGTATCCACTGTCTCTGCAACCGGAAAAAGTTTTGCCCCTTCAGAGAACTGAATTTGGGCCCCGGCCAGCATGACCTGCAGCAATCTTTGGGTAAATACCGGGGCTGCGCAGCGCTCCATAATTCGGGTGCGCGCTCGTTGAATCACTGCCGGCCACTGTTCACGAGATTCCAAAGCCTGTCGGAGGCTGTCAATGATACTGTCCTGTGAAAAGTCACGGGTGAGGTAACCGGTCACGTCATTCTCCACCATTTCCTCGACACCCCCCGCCGGACAGGCCACAGCCAGCAGCCCGGCTGCCTGGTTAAAGATGATGCTCTGCGGCAGGCTTTCATCAGCTGATGTACTTAAAATGATATGGTTTTCGCGGGCGATTTGTTGCACATCCTCTACAAAACCATGGAAAGTGACATGCCCCTTCAAGTCGGTGGTCTCCACCAGCTGCTTGATTTCATCAATATAGGATGCAAAACCGCTCATGAGATAGCCATAAAGGTTGAGGTGAATATTGAAGCCCTCAGAAAGCAGGGCCAGGACCGCCAGAGCGGCTTCCTTCTGCCTTTTTCGGGGCTGTAGGGTGCCAGTGACCGCGATGCAAACAGGCTGAGCGGGCAGATTCTGATTCAGGATGGCAAACTGCCCGGTTTCCACCAGTGAGGGGACGCAGGCAACCGGCGGCAGCAGCCAGCGCGCCCAAAGGTTGGCCGCCCATTGGGTATCCGAGACCAGCCCCGCCACCCGGCCGCGCAAATACGCCATCCGGTGCAACGGATAATCCCAGGGGGCAAAAAGAGCCATGTAATTCAGCCGCTGGTTGTTCCGGCTGATGGTGGGTTCGGAAATAAACCCGGCGCAAAAGCACATTCCGATATCTTGTTCCTCAAGCCACTGGTCGAATTCTGCGGCATAGACCTGGAGTTCCGCTTCCGGCAGGTCCGGTGTCTGGAGGGTGCGCACCACCTTACCGTACTCGGCTTTAACCAGCGGTGGCAGACCGTGCTCGGACAACCAGTTTCCCAAATCTGCCAACCCTTGGGGATACGGATCGTAGGAGGCATGGGTGCTGACTTGCACGTCAAATCCAATCTGGTGCAGGGCGTATCCAACCAGCAGGCCATAAGCTTCCGAACCCGCCAGAGCCTGGCTGTTGATCAAGACCATTGTTTTGACATCATGGGCATGGGGCTGCTGGCGCTGTGTCGCGATCTTGCGCCGCAGATGAACCCCCAGGATCAGATTCCGCAGCTGCAGGTGCCGGGCACCCGCAGGCAGTCCCAGGACAGGAGCGGGAATAGGGTTAATCGCCCCGGCAGCTGGATCATCGATCGGCGGTTCTTGGCCCAGCAGTTGCAGACGGCAGTTGTTATGAAACAGGTCTTCCAGCAGAAGCTTTTGGTGATAGGATGGGAGCCGCCGCCATATTTCAACCGGCAGCAGCAGGCAGACATTTTTGAGTCTTCTGACAAATATGGCCGGATTGTCCAGAGTCGCCTGCCAGGATATTTTTGCAGCTGGTGTCATTTGCGGCGGCATGGTGTCCGGATGCAGATAGATGGTGGCGGAGGTTCCGGCAAGTGTCTTTTGGAGATGAGCCTGGGTCAATTCTGACAGGGCCTGGGCGTCGCCCAGGTAAGCCACATAACCCGACAGTTCCGTCGGGTCGGAAAGACCAACAGATTGATTGGCGATGAACGGCAGCGTGTGGGCCGACTGTAGTTCCACAAGTGGAGAGTCTTGGGAATCCCCGCAGACAATCACCTGGTCGGCCTGGCTGAGGATGGATTGGACCACCGGCAGTGCCTCAACCGGCCAGCCCACCCCGGGATTGGGAATGTAAATCGGCCAGCCCATCATCCGCGAGTAAAGCTCCGGAATAATTTCATCTACATATCGGGTGGGGTTGGATGGTGAAAGGGCCGGCGATTCCGGGCCGTGCACCGCGACAAATGTGATGGGGACGTTTAATGCGGTGTAGGCTTCCAATTGGGTGACCATGACTGGATTGCAGATGTCCATTAAAATGACATGGTCGATGTCCTGGGGTGCCACCAGGCCAAAGGAAAGCTGGCTTAACAACAGGACAATATTATCCAGATCGGCTGACAGGGCTTCATACCAATCCAACACAAAACGGGTCACCCGGTTGGAGACAATCGCAATGCGTTGACGGTGCCTGAACAAGGGGGCCACTGGATCCACACGAAAATGGGACCGCTTCAGGTCGTAAAGGCGGTTATGTTTCAACAGCGGTTGATAAACATAGTATGGATGTTTATCAAAGAATGGCGTGTAAACCTCCTCTTCCAGCTGCTGCCACTCAAATAAATTCCGCGTGTAGGGAATGATTTTTTCAACCACAAACGGGTCATAATCGGCAATGGCCGCCGGGGTTAGCGCCGCGCAGCGCTCGGCAAGCGTTCGATCATCCGACATGTAAGCCAGGGAGACCTTGAAATCCAGCTTGACGGTATTGCCCAAAGAGGAGGGCGAAACAATCCCCTGTTCCACCCCCAAAACGCGATCAATAAACCCCATGGGAATATTCAGCTTGGCCGCGCGCAGCCACAGATCCCAATCACAAATCCGGCGCAACACCAGGTGGGGATCATACAAACCAACTTTATCAAAGAAGGACCGCCGAACCGCAACAACACCATTGGGAATGGTGTTGGCATTCTGTAGAATCTCAAGCGTCGGCGGAGTAATCCCGTAACTGACGGGATCCGCATTGGCCCGCGGCATCAACACGTGTCCGTAAACCAGTTCAACATCGGCGTGTTCCAGGGCCGTCACCATGCTTTCCAGCGCATCCGGATACCAGAGATTATCATCAAAGATAAAAGCCACGTACGGCGCCCGGGCGAGCAGGATCCCCTCATCGGTGCGCACTGCCGGCAGCCCCGAGTTTTGCGGGTGGCGCACATACACAATCCGGGGATCGGCAGTCGCATATTGCTTGATCACAGCTTCAGAACCATCGCTGGACCCATCATCAATAATGATGAACTCAAAATTGGTAAACGTTTGCGCCAGGATTGAATCCAGGCAGGAGGTCAGCAGTCCTTCAGCATTGCGGGCATAAGTTGGCATGACCACGCTGACCTGCGGCTTCAGCCGGTCATGTCCGTTTTCAAAAATTTGACGGTCGGAAAGGAAGTCGGCGAACTTCATGCTGAATGATCCTTGGACAGTGGGTGTGCATAGATGGGGAAAGCCACCCGTCCGGGCCGGGAAATCCGGAACGGCAGATGGCGGCGCAAACGGCGCTGGATACGCAGGGTCCAGATGATTTTGCGGCTTTCAGCGCCGGTCGCTTCGTACAAGGCAATTCTTCCGCCCTGCAGTTCCGCGGTGAGGTAAAGTTCAAGGGACTGGTGTCTTGAATTGGCAATCGGCGGAAAGGTAATGGCTATCCAGGCATTATCCGACAAGCGTTCGGCCCGGATTTCTCCCTGGCGCAGCACATAGGATTTATCACCCGGCATCCGGATTTCAAAGCGGATCACGCCGCGCAAGGCGGTTTGATAGGTACCGGTCCGCAGTTGAATCCCGGAAAGATGATCCTGAGTGGGGGACAAGGAATACACCAGCGGAGCCCGGCCAAGATCGGGGCCAATCAGCATGGGCCGGGATTCAGCATCCGGCGGCGGGGGGACGGTCCGGCAGCTGATGCCGGCATCGTTCAGGCGGCGCTGGCGCACACCCGGGCCGCTGCCATCCAGCAGGTTCTGGTTGAAATAGCGGCTTCCTTCGGAAAGGTGGATGCTGGCCCCTTCCAGCATGGTGCGCAGGATCTGGTGGGTAAACCATTCTTCAGAACAGTTTTGCAGCAGGAGCTGGCGCCCCCGGGCGATCATGGCCGGCCACTGATCCTGGTTCTGCAAGGCCCGCCGCAGTGCCAGGGCAATGTCATCAACACCAAATCCCTCTGCCAGAAAACCAGTCTCGCCATCGCGGACCACTTCCTCAATACCGCCCGCCGGACAGGCCACCGGCAGGAAGCCGCTGGCTTGGTGGAACAGGATGCCCTGGGGAATGCTTTCCTCTCCGGAAGCGCTGAGAATGATATGATTGTTGGCCAAAATGTCGTTCGGATCCGGGACAAATCCATGGAAGGTGACCCGTCCAGCCAGCATCGGATCCGCGGCGATTTGGCGCAGCTCACCAATGTAATCCGCATAGATCTTTAATTCATGCCCATAGAAATTGAGCCGGGCATCAAAACCGTCTGCGATAATTTGTCGGAAAGCCAGCAAAATCTCCTTCTGCCGCTTGGTAATAATCATGGTGCCCACAACCGCAATTTGCACCGGAGCCGGCGGTAAATGCGCATTTCTGATTTCAAAATACTCCCGCCCGATTAAAGAATACACCGGAGTGATCGGGGGGGCAATCCATTCCCCCCAGTGCCGGGCAGCCCAGGCACTGTCCGAGACCAGGCCATCCAGCCGGTCGCGCGCAAAAGCCATGTACTGCAGGTTGTATCCCCAGGGCGGGAAGAGCCCCATATAGACCAGCCGGCTTTGATCGGGGGCTATCAACGGTTCCGAAATAAACCCTGACAGGAACAACAATCCCAGCTTTTGTTCCCGCAGCCACTGGCGGAAATTTCTGGCATAAGCGGCTGATTCCAACTCAGAAAAGCCGGGACTGTGCAGTGCCAGTGAACAGCGCCCGTACTCGGCCGGTTCAGGTTTGGGCAGGCCATTTTCGGCCGCCCATTGGATGATCCGGTCGGGTCCGGATGAATATTGGTCCAGGTAGGGATAATGTACCGAGAATTTAAAGCCCAGCTTGACCAGGGAGCGCACAACCAGCAGACCGTAAATTTCAGAGCCCCCCAAAAGCTGGCTGTTGACCAGCCCAGCGCAGGACACATCCCGGGCATGCTCAAGGTCACGCAAAATGGCCGCTTTTTTTCGGACCATGACCCCCAGAATGAAATTCCAAAAGTGAATCCAGCGGGCATCCGGGCGGTAGGCCTGGGACTTCAACCGCAGCTGCGACTGCTGCGCGCAGGCGGCTTGAATTGCCAGTCGCCATCCATCAGATCCATCAGCCCCATCCCGACCATCAGATTCTTCATCGGCAATCAATAAAATGCTTGCCTGGCGGGCCAGGTCCTCGGCCAACAAGGCCCGCAGATGGTCGGAATCGCCCGGTTTGGCCGCGGGGGGCAGCAACCAGATTGCCCCAAACTGCTGCTCCACCAGGTTTGAAAACGGCTCAGCGGTCATCCGGTAGACCAGACGGTCCTGGAAGGCGGTCAAATCCGCAGGCAGGGTCGGAGCCTGGCCGTAGGCCAATCCGGTTTGTCCGGGCGGCAGATGATCAAGCAGCCCTGTCAGTGCGGTATGGAATTGCGGAGAAAAATTGGTCACATTGCCGCAGTATATACACAGCCGGTCCGGTTGGCGCGGCTCCTCAAGCGGCAGTTGGTTCGGCACAAACTCGATGGGGACGATCGATTCTCGTTTGTCTGCGCCCAAGCAAAACGTTTGGTCAGCACTTTCCATCAATTGGCGGGCTGCTTGCAACTGCCGGGCATCCCAGGGATGCCCCGGGTGGGAGAAATAGATTGAGCTTTGAAAAAAAGCGGCCAGTGACTTGTCTTTGGACAGATCCGCCGCGTCGCTCCCTGGATGGTGGGCGGCGGGGGCATCCAATCCATGCACAACCAGATTCACCACAGGAATGCCGAAATCCTGGCACTGGCGTAAAAACGGCAGCAGGGCAATATTGCATCCGTCAAACAAGACCACCAGATCAAAATCAGAGGCCAGAAACTCCGTCGCGGCAGCCTCGCTGGTCGGGACCAGGATGAAGTTGGGATCCCGGCTTAAGGCCGTCCAACACTCCCGCACCTGGCGATCGAAGCGATT
>DAOQTN010000011.1:0-17841 GCA_035340555.1 Anaerolineaceae bacterium
AGGGCGGCTTTTTGCAATGCCTCAGCCAATTGGTCGGCCACAGCTGTGACAAGTTGAACATCGCGTTCCGTTAAGACCATCGGGGCAATCTGGTGAATATCCAGCAGTCCCAGGAATTTATCGCCGCTGCGGATCGGGACAGCAAGCTCAGAGCGGGTATCGGCCAGGTAAGGCGGGCGGATAAAGACCATCAGATCTTCAACACTGTTGGTAAAGAATGGCCCGCCGGTTTCCGCGGTAAAGCCCACAATCCCGTCGCCGGGGGATAGGTGATAACCTTCAGCCTTCAGCCGGGCACCAATTTCACCGCTGCCGGCGCGCATGACGATGTTTCCGGTTTTCGGATCGGCAACAAATATTTGAACATAGTGATAACCGAAATTCAATTTCAACAGGGTGACCACTTCATCCATGAGTTCCTGAGGATCAATGGTCGCGATCAACTTTCTATTGATCTGATACAGTGCACTGGTTTCCTTGTAACTTTGCTGAGCATCGGTTAACAACCGGGCATTATCGATGGCAATGGCCACCTCATTGGCCAGAATTTCAAGGAATTTCACCCAGTCCGGACTGGCGGGTAGCTCTGTCCGGTGAAAAATTTCCATGACCCCCAGCAAATTGTCTTTGGCAACCAAGGGGACACCCAGATATGCAGTAAAGTGCTCATCGGCAATGGCTCGCAGCAAGACCGGATTGCCGGTCACATCATCCAGGTTGGGGATGTAGACCACCTGCCGATCCTGGGCGGCCCGTCCGGCCAGACCACTGCCAATGTTCAGATGGGTGAATTCCAAGGCATGCGTAATAAATCCCCGCTTGGCGGCAAAATCAAGGGTATGGGTCTGGGGGTTGTACAGCAAAATCGCACAGGCGTCTACATGAATTTGCTCAGTGGTTTGCTGGACAAAAAGTTCCAAAATCGCGGACAACTCTGTGGCACCAGCAATCGCCTGCTCAACCGTATGCAGCACATTCAGCCGCTCCAATTGGCGAGCTACTTCAAATTCAATCTTTTTCCTCGAGGTGATGTCCCGTAATCTGAGCAGACGCGCCGGACGGCCCCGATAATTGATATCGCTGCAGCTCATTTCCACCAGGATCACCGCTCCATCGAGATTGGAAAGTTCAGTTTCGTGAATTTCCACTGCCCCAGAGTGAAGGTGAGGAAGTACACACTCCCGCCCCTCAACGGTGAAAGGGATGACATCCAATGCATTTTTACCAATCAGGGAATCCGGTTCTGATTGTCCCACCATTGTGGCAAAGGCCAGGTTGACATCCAAAATAACACCCTGCTCATGGATCATCAGGCCTTCTGTGGCGAGTGCCGCCAGATGTTCATAACGATGTGCATCCATCAATAAGCCACCCTCTGACGTGCCAGACTGCTCCCCCACATCTTCCTGTCGCTGCTGCCGAGGATCATCCACGCACAACTCCTCTGAACTGATCTAAAAAAAATGGTATTGGAATTCTTTCACCCGAAAGATAACCTTTCATACCAAGTTCACCTTAATTATTATACTCAAATTTTAGAATCGACAAGTCGAATGGGCGGATGGGTTTCAGTCTGGCAGGACCACCAGGAACCAGGCCGGTTTAAACCTTGCTTACTCACATTCACCGCTGTACAGTGCCACAGGTTCTTTGCTTCCTCAAGCCTGACGGGGCCCGAATTTCGCGCCAGCCGGTTTGGATTTGGGTGGCCAAAACCCGCTCCCATCAAAAATGAAAACATCGGGGATGTTACGACAACAAACTTTTTGGGGGATCACCAAACCACATTTCAATCCGCCGAAATGCCTCCACATAGCCGGCTTTATACAGCGCCGGCAGATGCGGATCGTTGATCTGAATGTTTTCAAGTTGGGTATCCAGGCGGGGATACATGTAATGCAAATGGGAAAGAAAAGCCATGGCAACCGTTGGTGGATCCCCAACATCTGTTTTGTAAGCAAAGCGGGTCAGGGTGAATTTCTGGCGTTGATAAACCAGCCAGCCATGGCTGCCGTCCGGCAGCATGACATTCAGTCCGGAGACATCACGGGCATTGTTTAATGTTTCTGACTGGTTGGTCCAGGGTTGGGTTCCCCGATTGCGCCCCACCAAATCCAGTGCCTCCACGGGATCCAGCGGTTGGGCATCCGCAATGACAGGATCCGGTGGGGGCAGCGTGGGAGAACGCCGCAGCACCAACAATTCACCAATTTCCCGGAACCCCATTTTACGGAAAAGTGTGTGAGCGGGGGTATTATCCTTAATGACCTCAAGCATGCAGAACTTGATATTTAATCGGGCGGTTTGTTCCAACAACCCCTCCATCAGGGCCTGGCCGGTACCATGCCGGCGGGTTGAGGGCAGAACCCCCAGCCGGGTGATCCAGGTTCGGTCTCGGCGCACACCCAGCATAGCCAGACCAAGGACCTCATCACCCTGACAGGCTACCAAGGAATGGTCAAGATCGACATCATAAGTGCGGATGTACTCTGCCAGACGGGCGGCATTCATGGGCATGGGTACCAGATAATCCACCCGCGTCTGATTGTACAAGGTGGTAAGCTGTTCCACGGTGAACCGGCTGGCCGGGACCAATTGAATACGGGGGTCAGCGGGAAGGGTCATATTCTTGCTGGGAAGGCAAAAAAGAGGCAATCTGGGTAAGAAAGTCGTTCACCTTAAGGATGGGTTTTGGAATATACCCCACACAGCCATAGCTGGTGACCATCTGCCGGGCAGTGGCCTCAGGCCAGGCTGTGTAGGCAACCACAGGAATGGCGGCCGTACGTGGGTCGGCACTCAGCCAGCCGGCCACCGTCTGCCCATCATAGTCCGGCAGGCCCAAATCCAATAAAATCAAATCCGGCTGTTCGGAAACAGCCTGTTCCATTCCGGCTTCAGCTTCAGAGGCGTGAACAACTTCATATCCGGCAGAAACCAAAATTTTCCGCGTCAGTTCGATATTATCAACAACGTCCTCAATCAGTAGAATTTTTATCATCGGCAATCTCCACGGAATATCATCCTTGGCAGGTGTTTAGTAAATTATAAAGGAAAATTGGGGCTATATTTCATTAATCCCACCAGCTTACCAAATTGCAAAGCAGACAAAACCGCCCCCGGGCAAAAACACCCGGGGGCGGATTGTTGATATTTACGACATGAATTTCAGACAGGAAAAAATTCAGCCAGGAATGATAGTTTTAAGGAGAAATAGAGCCGCCATGGTCTTGGCATCGCGGAATTCACCATGAGCCGCCATCTCATAAGCATTCGCCACCGATATCTTCTCTATTTGCAAATACTCATCGGGATCGGCCGCCAGCGGTGATGAATACAAGCCTGTGGCCAGGAAAATCGAATGGAATTCGTTACAGTAACCCGGCGTAAGATAAAACCCACCCAATAAGCGTAGTTCAGCCGCAGCCATGCCAACCTCTTCGCGAACCTCTCTGGCAGCTCCGGATTCGGGGCGCTCCCCCGGTTCCAAAACACCCGCCGGTAATTCCAGCAGTTCACCATCCACGCCCACCCGATACTGACGCACAAACCAGACCTGCCCATCGCCGTCCAATGGGATGATGGATATGGAATCGCGATGTTCTACCAGATCATAATGTTTTTGGTCGCCACCCGGAACACGCAACCTGAGGCGGGCAACATCAAATGCCCGCCCCTGGTAGACAACATCCCGATGGAGGATTTCAAACTTCACGGAATCTGCAGCACCTGGCCGACGGACAGCGTATACGGAGCAGCCAGACCGTTGGCGGCGGCAATTGCCAACGGATCCACATCGCCATAGACAGCGCAGGCGATTCTATAGATCGTATCGCCCGATTTGACCGTATAGGTGGCGGGATGAGATGCAAGCGAGCGGGCGCCGGCGGTCCAATTACCCGTCTGGGGGATCTTCAAGACATCCCCTGGTTGGACGATTGAAGCCTTGGTCAGACCGTTGAGCGCCAACAAGCTGTCGGGATCCAGATCATAACGCCGCGCAATGCAGTAAGGGCTTTCATCTTTTTGAATGGTGTAGGTTTGCGGGCGGGCCGGCTGCACATAAGTATAAGGTACCGGAGTCGCCACCACCGGCGGGATGGGAGTGATTACTGAGACAACCATCACCGTGGGGGTGGGGATGACCGTCGGCACTGACTGCACAACCGGGGTGGTGTTTGGCGCCGTTGTCGTCGGGAATGATATTTCAATCGTTGGGGTCATGGGGATGCCCGCCGGCGCGGCAGCAGGCAGTTTGCAGCTGCTGAGGGCCAGTGCCAGAATGATGATAGCCAGCATGGGGATGAGGATTTTACGGGTCATGGGAATTTCTCTCCTTGAATGGAATCAATTTTGCCCCCTCCGGGGTGCAAAACAGATGACGGGGCTAATTATTAAGGTTTTTCCCATACTAGCATAACCTTGACTCGCCGTCAAGCGGATAATGGGGACCACTTTGATTGCCGGACGGCCTTGACAAGGGCCCCAAGCACGGTTATAATTTTGGTATACGGTATACCGTATACCAAAATGAACACAGTTTCTCCCACCTCCCCCACACTGCCTTCGCTCAATAATCCCATTTCACTTGAAATGCGGGCTTATGATGCCCTCAAAACAGCCATTCTCAATTTTGGTCTGATGCCAGGCGATCCTCTGATCGAGGCTGAACTGGCCCGACAGTTGGGGATCAGCAAAACCCCCGTCCGTAATGCCCTGGCCAGACTGGAAAATGAAGGGTTTGTCTCAAAGCAACCTTATAAAGGATATAACGTTGCTGCAATATCACAGCAAACGGTTATTGAAATCTTTGCCGTGCGCGCCGCATTGGAAGGATTGGCCGCGCGTGAGGCCGTTGCCAACCTGACCCCGGCAGAGCTGCTGCAAGCCGCCACCCTGTTGACGGATCACGCCCAGGCAGCTGCCGCAGGGGATGCCGTCCGGGCCTCGGCACTCAATCGCCAATTTCATGAATTCCTGCTGGCGTTGGCACACAATACCTGGTTGACACAGATTCTGGCAAACCTGGATGAACACCTCCAGCGTTACCGGCTGCTGTCGGCATTTCAATCCGGGCGGCTGGAAAAATCCGTCACCGAACATGCAGCCATTTTGCAGGCCCTGCAGGCAGGGGATCCGGCCGGTGCTGAAGCCGCAGCTCGTCAGCACCTGGATTCGGTTGCGGCGGATCTGGCTGCCCAAGATTTTGCTCAACTGGTCGGACTGGCGCATCAACAGCGCCACCCGGCTGTCGAATAAAACCACTTTTCATTTCCC
This sequence comes from Anaerolineaceae bacterium, assembly GCA_035340555.1. Lineage (GTDB taxonomy): Bacteria > Chloroflexota > Anaerolineae > Anaerolineales > Anaerolineaceae > JAGOFZ01. Next base: position 5,278 of record DAOQTN010000011.1, read on the forward strand.
GTTTTTAGTAAAGGAGTTTTCCCGTGACCTCAAAATGGCCCTATCGTTATCAACTATACAAACACCTGCAGGCCAACACCCAAGCCATCTATGCCGAAGCCCGCAAAACGGCTGAAGATTTGGGATTGCTGCCGGAATTTCGAGGCGCCTTGGGATTGACCGGAGCTGTCTCGGGTTGCCATGGTTTGCTCTCGCGGGCTGTTGAAGAAGCAGTCAATGAGGTTTCCCGCAAGGTTCTGCCAAGTGCAGTTTTGGATGAACAACTGCGCGATTTGGTGAAGTCGCATTATGGTGATGGCTACGATGCCGCCCTGGTCAATACCTGTGAAGCCGCTCTGAATACCGCCTTTGATGTCCTGTGCATGCCGCCCACCCTGGGACGGGGCGATCCCTATCGCGCCCGTTACCTCGCCCTTTATGAACGCCATCTGCATCATCAAGGCGCTTATGGCCGCCCATTCCCGCCCAAATACAAGGAAATCAACGCCGAACGCGGTGAGGCGGCTGGGGAATATGGCGTTCAGGGTAAGCGCGCCTTCAACCTGGATACAGTTGTCGTCAAACCCGCCGGTGCCACCTACGAATGTCACGGCATTAAATTCAACCCCATTCCCAATATGCTGCACGTCGACGCCGCCGCAACCCTTGAACGGGTGGCCGAGGTTTGTGCCCGCCAACCCGAACTCATGGCCGGGATTGCTTCCCTGGGTTATGATACCCCGGGTTACGGCTATGGCGAGAAGGATGCCAATGGGGCTCCCCTGCTGCAAATTGGTCTGGCGGAAATCGCCAATCATTACGACATTCCCTATATCGTGGACAATGCCTGGGGCGTGCCCTTCATTGGAACAGATATTCGCAAAACCGGGGCGCATGTCATGATGTATTCCATGGACAAGGCTTCCGGCGCCCCCACCTGTGGCTTAATCATTGGCAAGGAAGAGGAAATGGTTTTGATCCGCCGGGCGCTGGGCATCCATGGGGCCCGGTATGGCACCCTGTCCTCGCACGGCAAGGCTTCCCATGTTGGTTTTGATCCCGGCAAAGAGGCGCTGGCTGGAGCAATTGCGGCCATGCGAATCTTGAAAGATCACCCCGAGATCACCCTCCAGGCTTTGGATGATTTGTACCGAATTGTGCTGGAGGAGTTTGAAGCGCTTCCCACACCCCTGCGCAGCGGCTGGGTGATTTACAAATCCGTCAACTGCCAATCCGTCGAGTTGAACTATGCAGATTCATGGGCCAACGGGGCTTGGGGATTGCCAATCTTCTCCATAGAAGACATGTATGCCGGCAGCCATCTGCTGCAAAACGCCATGTCCCAAATGGGCATGGTTCCAACCATAGCCTATGATGCCAATATCATGATCAGCAATGGTGTTGGTAATCTGGATGAAGAAGGTCGCCTGTTGGAACGCCCCACCCGCCTGGCCGTGCGCGGCATGTTCAAAATCATGGAAATTCTGGGGCGATATGCCGGAATGATCGCGTAACAAGAATTTCTTTTGCCGCCTTTTTATCGCCTTTGGATGCGGTTTTTGCTACCTGAGCAAAAACCGCATCAAATTTTAAGCCCGTTTTTTTTAGTCTACTTTGCAGGAATCGGGGTAAAATAGTTTTATCGCACTTTGCATATCCTTTACTTTGCATATCCTGTACCTTGGAGGACACCATGAGTTTTCATACTGTTCTTGTCGTTGGCCGGCTGGGTCGTGACCCCGAAATGCGTTATTCACCCAGCGGGGATGCCGTCACAAGTTTTTCAATCGCCACTGATCGCCAATATACCGATTCCAGCGGCCAGCGGGTTAAAGAAACCATTTGGTTCCGCGTCTCTGTCTGGGGCAAGCAGGCCGAAAGCTGTAACACCTATTTAAAGAAGGGGAAAATGGTTCTGGTGGAAGGTCGATTGGTTTGTGATCCGACCACTGGTGGCCCGAAAATTTTCAAGCGACAGGATGGAAGCTCCGGATCATCTTTCGAGATTTCGGCCAATACGGTCCGTTTCCTTTCGCCGCGCACGGAGGGTGAATTCGAGCCCGGGGAAGCACCCGCCACCCCTGAAGCCGGCGACGAAGATATCCCCTTCTAAACCACCATGACCCACCCCACAACGCCACCCACGCTGGAAATCCCGCCTGATCTGGAGCCACTTTACTGCAATCTGGCCCGCATCAGCCATACCCCGGCTGAGTTTGTCATTGACTACGCCCGTTTACTTCCTGGGCAAACCAGCTTGACAGTCTCAACCCGGCTGGTCATGTCTCCCGTCAGCATTAAGCTGTTTTTACGCGCCCTGGCGGAAAACCTGGCCCGGTACGAAGCCAACTTTGGCGAGATCAAGCTACCGGGTGACAATTCACTGGCCACCGATCTCTTTCGCAATATCCAACCCCCGCCCCCCCCGCCAGCGGCGGAATGAGGATGCATGGAACCCCTGCAAATTCTCAGTGAGCATGTTCACCAAGTCTTTGAAAGTCGAAACCAAGCCCGTGATCGGGCATTGGCGCAGGCCAGGCAATTGACGCGTCATGCCGCGCAATCCATACGAGCGATACATCGCGGCGAGTCAGATACAGCCCATCAGCATTTGAATGAAGCGGCCAAAATTGTGACCTGTCTGCGTGAGGAACTGGCCATCTTTCCCGACCTTTATTATGCGGGTTATACGCAGGATGCGATCAAGGAATTTGCCGAGGCCAACCTCACCTGCGCATTAATCGAAAACCGGGCACTGCCAATGCCAGAGGAATTGGGCGTGGAATATGCCACCTACCTGAATGGCATGGCCGAGGTCCCGGGCGAACTGCGCCGGCGGTGCCTGGACATTCTACGATCAGGTTACTCGGCGGAAGCTGAGCGATTGCTTGGCTGGATGGATGAAATCTACAGCCTGATGATCACGGTGGATTATCCGGATGCCGTCACCAACGGACTGCGGCGTCAAACCGATCTGCTGCGTGGCATCGTGGAACGAACACGGGCTGATTTGACCCTGAGCCAGCGAGAAGACCGACTGCACAGTGCCATGCAGTCCCTCGCAGCACAACTGGCTGACCATGCGGGCCATCAGAGCCTCTGAACTGGGAGCCTATCGCTTCTGCCGGCGAGCCTGGTGGTACCAACTGCAGGGGGTTCCCTCAGACAACCAGGGCGATCTGACAATTGGCAGCAGTTATCACCAACATCACAGCCGGCGGACCTTTTCTGCCGGCTTGATGCGTGCAGGTGGGTTGTTGTTGTTGTTGGCCGGGCTGGCGGTGCTGGTTATCTGGTTGACCGACCAGGTGCTCAGGTAACCAACCATGCCGCTACTCGTTATCCTTCTACTGGTTGGGGCACTCCTGCTGCTATGGCTGGGGAGGAAACAACACCAGGAAAGCGGTTTACCTGTTGGCCGGATCATTTACACCGACCCGGCTGTATGGGGGAAAACTGAGGCGGCCCTTTATGATTCCAGTACCGGATTAACCGGACGCCCGGATTATCTTGTTCAGCAGGGAGAAAACACCATCCCGGTGGAATTGAAGAGCCGTTTTGCTCCTGCAGTCCCCTACAACGGGCACGTTCTTCAACTGGTGGCCTATTGTCGCCTGGTGGAGGTCCAAACCGGGCGTCGACCACCTTACGGTATTCTGGTTTACCGCAACCGCAGTTTTGCCATTGATTACACCTCGGCTCTGGAGAATGAACTGCTGGCCTTGTTGAAAGAGGTCCGGCAACAGGAAGCCCGCGGCGAACCGGATCGGTCCCATGAAGAACCGGTGCGGTGCGAACGCTGCGGATTTCGAAATACCTGTAATCAGCGCTTTTAAGTTGGTATAATTTATTCTGGCATGTCAAATTCTAGTCCGCAACGCATTGCCGTGATGATGCATGCTTCACTGCCCGAAGCCGCTGATGAAGCTGAACAGATCTGCCAGTTTTTAAAACTGCGCGGTCGGGAATGCGCGTGCGCCAGCTTTTCAGATGATAAGTTCAGACTGCGGGTACAATCCGGCCAATTTGACTTGGTGATTGCGCTGGGTGGAGACGGCACCATGTTACGGGCCAGCCGGCTCTGCGCCCAACCGGGGATCCCCATTCTGGGAATTAACTTGGGCCATTTCGGCTTTCTAGCTGAAGCTCCCCGGACAGAGTGGCCGGATCGACTGACCCGGTTGCTGGAAGGGGATTATCGCTTGGAGCGTCGCATGATGTTGCGGGCTGAACACTGGCGCGCGGATACCATGCTGGCCCACTGGCTGCTGTTGAATGAGGTCGTGGTCTGTCGTGGTGCTGCGGTGCGCCCCATTCGTGTGAGTGCCTGGGTGGACCACGAACCATTGACCAGTTACGTCGCGGACGGATTAATTGCAGCGTCAGCAACCGGTTCCACAGCCTATGCATTGGCAGCAGGCGGGCCCATACTCCCACCTGAAACGCGTAATATCGTGATTGTGCCGGTTGCTCCGCATCTTTCAATGGACCGGGCCATCGTCCTGGCTGAAGGTGCACAGGTGGTTTTTCGAGTGCACGGCCAAACCCCCCAGGCCGTCTTCAGCGGGGACGGCCAGACTCCCATCCCGTTGCAGGATGGGGATGCCATCCACACCCAAGCCGATGAACACACCGCCCTGTTTGTTCGTTTCCAGGCCCCAGGCATTTTCTACCGCAATCTGACCATGTATATGGAACAAAATCCAACTGCAGGAATTGCCTTATGAATACAGAAACAACCGATACGACCTCCGTCCCGACGCTCTACTGTTCCAATCACCCCCAAAAGCCAACGTTATTGCGCTGCAACCGTTGTGACAAACCAATTTGCAGTACCTGTGCCATCAAAACACCGGTGGGCTACCGCTGCAAGGAATGTGTTCGCAGTCAGCAAAAGATTTTTAATAATACAAAAAGCTGGGATTATCCCATAGCCTTGGTGCTGGGGGCGATCATGGCTGCAGTATGCGGTTTAGTTACCTTAATTGGCTTTTTTACTCTGTTTGTCACCCCCGTCATTGGCGTTGCAATTGCGGAGGTGATCCGCTGGGCAACCCGCCACCGACGCAGCCCAACGCTGCATAAAATCACCGTCTTGGGCGTGGCGCTGGGAACCGCACCCCTGATGCTGTACGATATCATCATGGCCATTCTTTGGTTAAATGCGGGATATGGGCTGTGGAATGTCATTGCCCCGCTGGTATGGCAGAGCATTTACACGGTTATTGTTATCAGCACCGTTTACGCCCGCTTCCCCGGGAGAAAATAATCCAATCGCCATGTTGACAGAACTGCGGATCGATAATTTTGCCATTATTCAACATCTGGAACTCACTCTGGGTTCAGGGTTAGTAGCATTTACAGGGGAAACCGGTGCCGGCAAATCCATCATCCTGGATGCCGTTGAAGCCGTCATTGGCGGGCGGGCAGATGCTTCACAAATCCGCAGCGGGTCCGAACGCTCCAGTATTGAGGCCATCTTCCGGCTGCCGGAATACAGCCGACCGGAGATGATTGCCCTGCTGGAAGCTGAAGACTTGCTCGATGACCCGAATGAGATCATTTTGGGGCGTGAGTTGCGCGCCAATGGCCGCAGTATTGCCCGGGTCAACGGACGCACAGTGAACTTAAGCCTGCTGCGTAATCTTGGCAGTTACCTGGTGGATATTCATGGCCAGTCAGAACATCTGTCACTGCTGACCGTCAAAGCGCATCTTTCCCTGCTGGATCGCTATGCTGAAACAGAATCGGCCTTGAGCATCTACCGTCAGACTTATCAATCCGTAAAATTGGTGCAACAGGAGTTGTCGGGGTTGCAGAATCAGGAAGCCGATATTGCCCGGCGGGTGGAAATGCTAACCTATCAGGCCGAAGAGATCGATGCTGCTCATCTGCATGCCGGGGAAGAGGATGAACTGCGGTTGGAACGGAACCGGTTGGCCAATGCCGAGAATCTGGCCCATGCCGCCCAACAAGCCCTGACCCTGCTTGATGAAGGCGGGCCTGAGGCAGCTGCAATCACAGATCTATTGGGACAAATGGTTCAGCTACTGCACACCCTGGAACGTGTGGATCCGACCCAAAGCGGAATGCTTGAACAGGCGGTTGGGCTGGTTGAAAACGCAGCTGACCTGGCCCGCAATCTGCGCATCTATTTGGAACAAATTGAAGCCAACCCCCGGCGGTTGGAAGCCTTGGAAGAACGGCTTTCATTAATACACGATCTGAAGCGAAAATATGGCGGCGGCATTGAAAATATTCTGGCCCGGGCGGTGGATGCCCGGCAGCAGTTGGAATTAATCACTCATTCCGTCGAGCGCATTGTCAAACTGGAAGGCAAATTGTCAGCGCTGCGGACCCAACTTGCCACACAGGCACAAACCCTTTCCACGCTGCGGCAGCAGGCGGCAGCCAAATTGGGCCAGGCGGTTGAAGTAGAACTGGCTGATCTAAACATGGCCGGGGCGCGATTTTCTGTTGATTTACATATGGAACCTGACGCAAATGGCATTGAAATGGAGCCCGGCCAGCCGGTGCATTTTGATGAAAACGGCGTGGATCGTTGTGAATTTTTAATTGCACCCAACCCCGGCGAAGGATTAAAACCCCTGGTAAAAATCGCCTCGGGAGGTGAAACTTCCCGATTAATGTTGGCCTTGAAAAAGGTCCTGACAGATGCCGACGCCGTGCCCACACTGATCTTTGATGAAATTGACCAGGGAATTGGCGGACGGATTGGCATGGTGGTGGGTGAAAAGTTGTGGCTTCTGGGCCGCCAGCACCAGGTGCTGTGTGTCACCCACCTGCCCCAACTGGCGGCTTATGGCGACCAACATTTTTGCGTACGCAAGCAGCTGGCGGCAGGACGCACTCTGACACAAGTCGAAGAACTCAATGATTCCGGCCGGCGGGATGAATTGGCGCAAATGCTGGGCAATCTGACCGCAGCCAATCGGTCAGCGGCGCAGGAAACACTGGCCGTGGCTCGCCAACGGGCAGTGGAACTGGCACGGCAAACCCAGGGGAACTAAACCATGTCTCCGGACGGATTGCTGACGATCCTGATGTTGGGGCCACCGGTCGTTCGGCAACATGAACAAATTGTCGACATTCCCCGCAAACAGACGCGCGGCCTGCTTTTCTACTTGGCGGCTCAATCTGGCCCAGTGACCCGGGACAAGCTCATTGAATTGTTTTTTGACGACGAATATGATCTATCCAGACGCCGCCTGAGTGAAGCCATCACCAAGCTGCGCTCGGCACTGCCGTTACCAGCAGCCATCATCACAACTTCAGATACTGTTGAGCTCGATTCAAGGCTGGTCTATTCAGATGTTCTTGAATTCAATCAACTGATCCATGCCGATGGGCGCTCCGCAACCGCCACGGCCCGACCACAATTATCTGTCGCCTCTTATCAACGGCTCAACCGGGCAGTCAACCTCTGGCGGCAACCCGCCGGATTTCTTGCAGGAGCACGCCTGCCTGATGGGATCAACCTGGATTCCTGGTTAACCCAATTCAGTCAGGAATTGGAAAATGACTACATGATGGCCATTCTACAACTGGCCGATCACCTGGCAGCGACTGGTGAACTCCAATTGGCCATAGAACGACTGCAATTGGGTCTAAACCTTGCCCCATTGGATGCCGAACTTAACGTACGCAAGATCCGTTGTCTGATCCAAAGCGGCAACATCAGACAGGCGGCAGATTATGCCAATTATGTCGCCATCCAGTATGACGAAGAAGAGACCTATTTGCCCCATGAATTGACTGAGGTCATGCAGCAGGTATTTGCGATTGAGGCCCAGCCAACGCCGGAACTGCATCCCAATTGGGCCGGCTTGGTTCAAGTACAAAACCAGTTCATTGGCCAGGAAGTTGCCCTCGAAAAACTAAAACTGGCCTATCAGCGGGGCGGTGTCGTCATGGTCATGGGGGAAGCTGGAGCCGGCAAAAGTCGTCTGGTTTATGAGTTTGTGCGCCGCCTGTCTCCGCCCCCAAGGCAGCTGCTGGCCCTATGTCATCCCCTGGAACAAAACCTGGAAATGCAGCCCTGGATCGATTTACTGCGACGTCATGTTCAACCATCTGAATGGCAGACACTCGATCCCGCCTGGATTTATCCCTTGATAGGTTTTCTGCCTGAATTGGCTATCCTGCGTCCCGAACTGCTGGTGGACCAGGAAAAAACAATTGGGATGGCGCCATCCCAATTGTTTGAAGCCTTGCATCAGATTCTGCTTTATCTGGCCAGCCGCCAGCGAATTGTTTTGTTTATGGATGCAGCCCAGTGGAGCGATAAATTATCCCGGGAAGCAATGGGCTACCTGGTGGAACGACATTTTTTTGACAAGAACGGCATCCTGATATTGGCGGCCCGCCCGCAAGAGGGGGATCTGACTTTTAGAGGCTCGGGCAGCGCCTCAGATCCCCGGCGGAATCCGACAATCATTGAGATGGAACCGCTCACGATCAATGAGGTTGCCCAGATGGCCTGGGCCATCCTGGGACAGCCAGCCTCCCCCCAGCTTGCCTTCCGGCTCAAAATGGATAGCGGTGGCAACCCCTACTACCTGCTCGAATTACTCTACACCCTGCTGGATCTGCATATTGATTTGAACGGCCCCTATCTGTCGGATAAATTACCCAGTTCCGGCAGCCTGATGGCCTTAATCCAGGCACGAGTACGACAATTATCCCCCCAAAGTCGGGAGGTTCTGGAAGCAGCCGCTGTCATCGGCAAACACTTCACCCTTGATCAGTTAAAAAACGTGGCCCGCTTACCACTTGAGACAACTGCAGAATCCCTGGAAACGCTTATCCAGGCGCACCTGATTCGCGAAATGCCCGAAATCCGCCCGGCCGGCGGTTATGGTTTCGAGCATGACAAGACCCAGGAGGCTGTCTGGCAGGGGCTTTTACGACCCCGGCGGCAGGTGCTGCACCGACGGCTGGCTCAAGCATTGGAAAGCGAAGCGGGCTCACAATCCGGCAACCTGCAATTACTGGCTCATCACTGGGAGGAAGCCGGTGATCTAAAAAGGGCGTTTAATTATTGGTTTGAACACGGCACGCAGGCGGTCACGATCTCCCAATGGGAGATGGCAAAAGCTGCATTTAAACAGGCCGAGCGTTTGATGGAGCAGATTGACAGCGATCTGTCGGACGATCAGGTTTACCAGCTGTTGCACGGGTGGGCGGGGACTTATTTTTATACCATGGACGTGGATCAGCTACGGCAAGTCTGTCAAAAAATGTTAAGGGCTGGGGAGCGGCGCAGCAGTGCCCGGATGATGGGTGCGGCCTTGCGCTTGACGGCGGATGCAGACACCATCACCCATCAACCCGCCCAAGGGTTGGTAAACATCGAACGCGCCATGACCTATCTTGAACCGCTACAGGATGTTTATGAACTGGTAGCAGCACAAAGCTGTCGGGGACTGTGTCTTTGGCAGTTGGGGCGGTATCCTGAGGCGGTGGCAGCCTGGACACTCTCGGCCTCATTAAGTGTCAATGAGCCTGCTGTCAGCGCCCGGGCGGCAGGATTGTTTGCTCGCATCCGATTGGCAACCGCCCATGTCCGTATGGGCTGGCCACGCAAAGCCGAGCAGGAAGCCCGCAGCCTCATCCATGATAGTATGGAACTGCACCGTTCAGTTCCGACGCTGTTCGGACGCAGCATATTATCTGCCTCCCTGGATCGGATGGGCCAGCATTACATGGCAATAGAAATTGCCCGGGCTGCTCAGGCTGCGGCCCAGGATAGTCACAACTTGGGCTTGATTGGAAATCTGCTGTTTATTACGGCATCCGCTCAGATTCAATTGGGAAAATTGGACGAGGCTTGGGATACCATTTCGCAACTGTTGAGAGAAATAAATCAGGTTGAATTTGTTGACATCTTGAAATTAACCAATCAGCAACGCGGCGATATTTTCAGATTATTGGAGGATTACCCGGCCGCGGTGAAGTATTACCAGGAAGGCTTGGGATCCACCCTGGATGGTATCTACACCATGGAAAATTTACTCAATCTGGGTGTTGCATTGCTCCTGCAGGGACATTCGGATTTGGGTAATCATTTCCTGGATCGGATTATCGCCGAATCTCAGGCCCAGGAATTATGTATTTTTAAAATCGAGGCTGAACTGGCTTTGGCATATCAGCACACTTTGGCTGGAGACCATGAAACGGCAGCACATTACATGGCTGCCGCCACTGAATCGCTGAGTGAACGTGGGTTGGTGGTGATGCCCATCACACCCGATCAGATCCGCGCCCTGCTTGCATTGCAACAAGGAGATCTTGATACAGTGCAGGCCATTGGCAATGCAGCCATAAGTCGGGGGATTGAGAGTAAAAATCCCTGGGTCCACTTAAGGGGATTGGAACTGTGTTGTGCAGCCTCACTCGGGGTCGACAGACCCCGCTGGCGGGCTGAAATCAAAAGTCTTCTCAGGCAACTTGAAACACAAGCACAACATCCCGAACTACGGCCGGCGTTTCTTAAATTTCAAGACCGGGTGCTGGAAAGAACACAATAAACACGCTAAGGCCGTCACATTGTGTTCTTGGTCGTCACATTGTGTTCTTGGTCGTCACATCGGGTTGCGCGTTAAAGTCAATTGAGCAGATAGGCCAGCAGCCAGTTGGTGGTAGCCAGCAACGCCTCTGTATGAGTGCGTTCATAATTATGTGAAGCATCCACGCCTGGGCCAATCAAAGCCACGGCCACATCCCCACCCGATCGCCAGAAGGCGGCGCCATCAGAACTGTAGTAGGGATAAATATCCGCTTTATATGGAATCTCATATTGGTCGGCCAGGCGGCGCAGATGATTGCTCAGCCCATGATGATATGGGCCGCTGGAATCTTTCACACAGATGGAGGTGTGAAATTCATCGGATGTCTGTCCTTCACCAACAGCAGCCATATCCACCGAAACCAGCTCCGTGACCTCAGCCGGAATGCCTGCTGAGGCACCATGGCCAACTTCTTCATAGTTGCTGATATGCAGGTAGGTCGTCTGGCGCGGGCTCAACTCTGCAGCTGTCATGGCTGCAACGGCAGCCACAATACAAGCCACGCAAGCCTTGTCATCAAGATGTCGAGACCGCACAAATCCATTGGTAATTTCAACCCGGGGATCAAAGGCAACATAATCCCCCACCTGGATCCCCAGAGAACGGGTTTGATCAGCATTAGACGTCAACTCATCCAAGCGCACTTCCATCGCTTCGTCGCTGCGCTTGGCGTCATTGATCTCGGCCCCATGGACATGAGTGGAAGCCTTGGCCAGAAGCAGTGAGCCGCGCACACGGCGACCGTCCGCGGTAAAAATCGTGCAACCTTCACCTTCAACTGTGTTCCAGGCGTAGCCGCCAATTTTTGTCAATTTAAGACGTCCATTGGGTTTTACTTCCTTAACCATGGCCCCCAGGGTGTCCACATGTGCGGTCAGGCATCGGGGAGCGTCATCTGCCTGGCCCGGCCAGCGGGCCACCAGGGCCCCCTTCCGGGTGCGGGTAAAAGTCAGAGCTGGATATGCACGTAAAGTTTTTTCAGTCAATTCTATACCAGCCTCGGCGAAACCCGTGGGGCTGGGTGTATTCAACAGGTCGGCAAGAAATGAAAGCAGGTGTTCGGTATTAATTGAGGGAATCACGGTACAACTCCTGAGGAAATATAAAAAATTCAGGCGCCCTGTCCGGCTTCGTGGGCATTAATGCGTTCACGCCACGCCTGTGGCAGCGGGATGCTCTGATGGGTGTGATAATCATATGCGACCATGACTGTTTCAGCACGGGCATGCAGCAAGCCGGTTTCCTCGTCTCGAATCTCATAGGCAAACGTCAGGCTCTTGTTACCTAACCGGTCAGCCCGGATGTAAACCCGCACGGTCTGCCCCAGCGCAATCGGAGCCAGGTAAGCCATATGAATGTCCGCGACAATCAGACCCAGGTTGAAAAAGTCCACACCATCCCAAAGGCCCAATTCAATCAAATAGGCATAACGGGCCTGCTCAATAAAGCTGAGAAAGCGGGCGTTATTTACATGCCATTGAGGGTCAAGATCGCTGTAACGGATGGGAATGACGTAAGAAAAATTATAGTTTTCCATGGCCTTCATTATACTCAAAAAACGTCCAATCCTTGTCAATGAATGCGCCTTCTGCTATAATCAGGCCGTTCGGGCGCGTAGCTCAGTTGGTTAGAGCGCACGGTTCACATCCGTGAGGTTCGTGGGTTCGAGCCCCTCCGCGCCCACCTTTTCATCCCCATTTTGATGGGGATGAATTTTTTAACCCGCCCGCCCACACTCCCCATAAAGTCCGTTGATAGCCACAAGCTGCCAGTTGGTGGCCGCACCAATACTGACAAGGATAAAGACCTGACCCAGAAACAGGTACAGAAACAGGAACCGCCAGGATTCCGACCATCATGGTCCCGGAATCCGGAACACGCTCCGCCATCTGAGTGGCGAAAAACCCAAAAAGCCCTGGTGATGCACCGTTTGCCATCCGATAGATATTCCGATCTGGGCTCAATTATGGGTTCAATTATGGCTTCAAACCCCGCC
>DAOQTN010000012.1:0-2733 GCA_035340555.1 Anaerolineaceae bacterium
CAGTTCTGATATAATTACCTGCGTGTCCACATCCACAAAACCCAGCGCACTTCATCGTGCCATGCACAACCTTTTCCTGCTAACGGCAATCTTTGGCCTGATCATGGGATTGATTAACCTGTTAGGCCTGGTCAGCGGCTTCAATCCAACCTATCTCGCTGATGGCCTGTTCAATCTGGCTTTTGCAGTCGCTAATTTCGCCGGCTACCGCTTGATGACCAACCGCAGTCGGACCGTCATCTGGCTCCAGTTGGTCATCACACTGGCCGGGTTGTTGTATGGACCGCTGGTGGGGCGTGGGCTGGCGCTCCAATATCCCATCATCGGCCTGATCTACCTGTTCATCCTCATAACCTTGCGTCGCCGCGGCGAAATTCAATAAAATTCAAGTCCCAAATTCAAGTTCAAATTACTTCACTTCAATTCAATTCAGTTGACTTGAAGGATGTTTCAGGGAGGTTAATTAACTGATGAAATACAAAATCAACCCTGTGCTGGTGGCTGCTTTGGCCTTATTGATCACGCTGGGATGCTCAATGGCCAATTTTTCAAATACACCCCCGGCCGCTTCCACGCCAACGCTGACCCCACCCGCCAGCCAGACCCCCAGCCAAACTTCGGTTCCGACGGATATGCCGGCCGCACAACCAACCGCCACGACAACACTGCCGCCGCTCCCCACGGCTGCACCCGTGGATGAACTGCCGCTGCTGCCGGGGACCATTTTATATACCCGCATATTTCCGCAAAATGGGAGAAATCATGTTGGTGTGTTCAGCATGACCTCCGACGGGCAAAACCAAACAGCGCTCTCTTCATCGGAATCCGCCGCGATGCTGGGACAGCGGTCTCCGGATGGCCGTTGGTTGGTCTATTTTGACCTCTTGGGGGCTAAACCGGCACTGACGGCAATGGACTTGACCAACCCCCAACAGCAGCCGCGGGCTCTGTTTGAACTGCTGGATGACAATTTGTTTGAGTTTTCCTGGTCTGCTGACAGCCGGTTTGTCGTCTATGCCTACGCCCAACCTGACGGCTCGGAAATGGACATTTATCGCTTGGAGATCGAAACCGGGCAGTTGGTGGACCTGACAGAAGATTCGCTGGTTTGGGATTTTGCCCCGAGCTGGTCACCGGATGGCAGCTGGATTGTTTTTGTCTCCGATCGGACTGAAGACGGCAAGGCCCTGGATGATATTTTTCGCATGTCGCCGGACGGGCAGATTGTCGAACGCCTGACCGACAATGGCTATGATTGGGAGGATAAATATCCGGCCTGGTCCCCTGATGGCACCCGAATCGCCTTCTTTCGCGCCAGCATGATGGCATCTGCATCTACGCCCGATGGGCCAGCAGGCCTGTGGGTGATGAATGCCGATGGTAGTGACCCGCATCTGGTGATGGCCTCCAGCGGCATCTGGCCCGGATCTAAACCGGTCTGGTCTCCCGATGGACGCTGGCTCGCCTTTACCGAGGGCCTGATCGGATCAACCTTATGGCTGGTCTCTGTTGATGGCACGGACCAGCGACCGCTCGAAGCTGGGGATGGCGAATATTCTGATCCCTGTTGGTCTCCCGATTCCGCTGCCCTGATCGTTACTTATGTCGGCGGCGACAATTACAAGCTGAATTTGTATCAACTTGAACTGGAACTGATGACCGAAATTCCCCTGGGGGCCGCTGGTTTTGGCTGTCAGTGGCTGCCTTAAGGATGTCGAAGCTTTGGCTTGATTCAGATTGGCCAAACGGCTATAATCCAACCCATGACACCTGAACCTACCCGCGCCCGCGTTAACCCGGAAACAGTGGACACAACCCCGCTGCGCCGGCCTTCCTGGATTAAAGTGCGCGCCCCCAGCGGCGAAACCTATGAGCAACTGCAAAATCTCATGCGCCGCAAAGCGCTGCATACGGTTTGTGAAGAAGCTGCCTGTCCCAACATGGGCGAATGCTGGGGCTCCGGCACCGCCACCTTCCTCATGCTCGGCAATGTCTGTACCCGCACCTGCGGCTTCTGCGATATTCAACACGGCCGCCCACCGGCCCTTGACTGGCTTGAAGCCGAGCGGGTGGCGCAGGCGGTGACCGCCATGGAACTGCAGCATGCAGTCATTACCAGCGTCAACCGCGATGATCGCCGCGATGGCGGCGCACCGATTTTCGCCATGGTCATCCGCCGGATCCGTCAACTGCGCCCTGGCTGCTCCATTGAAGTGCTGATCCCGGACTTCAAGGGTTCGGCCGAGGCCCTGCGCATGGTGGTCGATGCCCGTCCCGAGATCTTAAACCATAATGTGGAAACTGTCCCGCGGCTTTTCAAGACCGTCCAGCCCCAGGATCATTATGAATGGGCCCAGGCAACCCTGACCAATGCCAAGCGTATGGACCCCGATATTCTTACCAAATCCGGCATCATGGTTGGCCTGGGCGAAACAATGGCCGAGGTCAAAGCGGTGATGGATGATCTGCGCTCTTGGGGTGTTCAGATTCTGACCATTGGCCAGTACTTGCAGCCCAGCCGCCGGCATCTGCCCATGGCGCGTTACTACACCCTGGAAGAATTTGCCGAGTTGAAGGAATATGGCCTGGGCATTGGCTTCAGCTGGGTTGAAAGTGCCCCCCTGGTGCGCTCATCCTACCATGCTGCCGAACAGGTTCGGGCCCTCAGCGCCATTCACAAACGTCTGTATGGGATTGCCCAGGGCGGCTGATGGCGACCGTCCTCTGGTGGCT
>DAOQTN010000012.1:2743-8014 GCA_035340555.1 Anaerolineaceae bacterium
CCGGCTTTGCAGCGGGCCCTGGACTTGGGATCGGTGGTCATTCCGGTCTTCATCCTTGATCCCCACCTGCTTGACCAGCCTGCGCCACAGCGGCAAGCTTTTCTGTTTGCCGGCCTGTACGCGCTGGATGCCGGTCTGCGGGTGCGCGGCAGCCGCCTGGTCCTGCGTCAGGGTCAGCCGGAGGTTGAACTGGCCCGCCTGATGGCCGAAACCGGTGCCAGCTGCATCATTGCCGAGGAGGATTACACGCCCTATGCCCGGACCCGGGATGCAGCCGTGGCTGCCCGACTGCCGCTGGAACTTGTGCTGGGCGTGACCGTTTTCCATCCGGCCCACGTGGTCAAGGCTAATGGACAGCCCTACCGCGTTTTCACCCCCTTCAGCCGGGCTTGGAAGGCACTCCCCTTCCCCGGCGCCCCCGCCCCCGCTCCTGCGGCACTCCCGCCCATCCCGGCCGATCTCATCTCGCTGCCCATTCCCGCAGCCAGACCTTCATCTAACCCATCAACCAGCCCATCAGCCATCTTCCCTGCAGGTGAAGCTGAGGCCCACCGCCGTCTGGCGGATTTTGCCGCTGGACCGCTGTCTGATTATGCCGACGCCCGCAATCGACTCGACCTGGATGGCACCTCGACGCTTTCCCCCTACCTGCACCTGGGCATGCTCTCGGCGCGCCAGGCAGCTCACGCCGCCCTTGCTGCCTGGCAAAGCGCCGCACCGGGCGCTGAAGTCTGGCTTAATGAGCTGATCTGGCGTGAGTTTTACCACACCATTCTCTACCATTATCCCCAGGTCCTCAAGACTGCTCTCAATCCGGAACTACGCCGCATTCCCTGGCGCAACGCTCCTGCTGATTTGCGCGCCTGGCAGCAAGGGCTGACCGGTTATCCGGTGGTGGATGCCGCCATGCGCCAGCTGACCACTCTGGGCTGGATGCACAACCGCGCCCGCATGATTGTCGCTTCATTCCTGGTCAAGGATCTGCTCATTAACTGGCAGTCCGGCGAGCGCTGGTTCATGCAGGCACTGGTGGATGGTGATCCGGCTGCCAACAATGGCGGTTGGCAGTGGGTCGCTGGAGTGGGGGCGGATGCAGCCCCATATTTCCGCATCTTCAATCCCGTGCTGCAAAGCGAAAAATTCGATCCTGCGGGGCGATTCATTCGTCACTGGGTGCCGGAACTGGCAGCCGTTCCTGATGGATACATCCATGCCCCCTGGCTCATGCCCCCGGATGTCCAACGGTCTTGCGGCGTCCAGATTGGCCGCCACTACCCGGCACCAATGGTTGACCATACCAGGGCGCGCGAGCGCACCCTGGCAGCTTATCGCGCGTCCGCGATTGAGACTGTAACCATGACAGTAACCGCGCCTACTTCCGCATCTTAATGCCCTTTGCGCACCACCAGCCAGGCCACGGAAATCAGCGCTGCTATGGCGATGCCTTGGTCCAAGCGCTGCCATTTGAAGAAATCACCGCTGAAAATCGCCACGCCGATGATGGTGGCGGCAAACCAACCGATGGTCTGTACTTCAGGCGAGGTGATGCCAAAATCATTCATTAACCGAATGACAAACCAGTAGGCGATCATCCCGAACGTGAATCCTCCCAGGCAGAGCAGGGCCTCATTCCAGTTGAATTTATTGCCGGTCCACACCCGGGCGGCGTGGATGAATCCCTGCGAATCACCCAATCCTGAAACAAGGGTCAGAACAATCATTAATGCAATTTTGCCCCATTGAGCAAGGTTCATAAGATGGACTCCATTGGGATATTGATTGGAAAACCCGGTTGAAACTTTCCCGGTCTGGCGGTGCCAGCACCCGGCAAAGGGATTATAATCGAAATGCATCTATATTTTACTGGAGAGGACATGATGACATGATCCGTCAACAGTGGTATGCCGTCCTTGAATCGAATGAGGTCCGGCCAGGTCATCCGGTGGGTGTCACCCGTTTGGGTGAAAAACTGGTTTTCTGGCGCACATCCACTCGTCAAGTGGTCTGCATGCGGGATCTGTGTCCGCATATTGGCGCCCGGCTCAGCCAAGGTAAGGTATGGGGGGATGCTCTGGCCTGTCCCTTCCACGGATTTGAATATGACCCCTCCGGTCAGTGCACCCACCTTCCTGCCTACGGGGCCAATGCGGCCATTCCCCGTTCACTCAAGGCCGCGGTTTACCCCACGGCTGAAGTGGCGGGGTATATCTGGATTTGGTGGGGTGAAGCAGAGACACCACCCGCACCACCGACATTTTTTGAAAGCATTGGTATGGATTTCAGCCACAGCCGCTTTCAACAGCATTGGCCGGTCCATTACTCCCGGATGGTTGAAAATCAACTGGATGTCGCCCATCTGGCTTTTATACACCACAATACCATTGGCCGCGGCGGACGCAAGGTTGTTGATGGTCCATTGGTGCAGCTTGATAATGATTTGATGAATATCTGGGTCTACAACCGCCAGGATGATGGCAGCCCGCCCCGTAAAGCTGATGAACTGCCGTTACCAAACCGGGATCCTTTCCTGCAGTTTCGTTTTCCCAATATCTGGCATAATTGGATCAGCGCTGATGTACGCATCACAATCGCCTTTGTCCCGGTGGATGAAGAAAACTGTATCATGTATGGCCGCTTTTATCAACGTTTTATGCGGGCGCCGGTACTGCGTGACCTGGTCAACCTGACCGGTTGTTGGAGCAGCCTGGTGATTGCCAACCAGGACCGCCGGGTCGTCTCAAATCAATGGCCCAAAAAGACGGATCTGAAAATGGGGGAGAAGATGATGCAGTGCGACCGGGCGATCCTGACCTATCGTCAGCATCGCCGCAAACTGCAGGAAGCTGCCGGACAGGTGGTGATCCCCCCGGCCCGGTAAATGATATTTCCCAGGAGGCGATGATGTCGATTCCCAAGCCATTCTTAAGAAAACGCCGCTCACGGTTGCCCCGATTCTTAGCCCTGATGGTGCTGCCCTTTGCACTGCTGTTGGTCTGGCTATTGAAAAGTAAACCCCGGCTGCAAAAATCCACCCCTGTCGAAGCGGATATCCCCCTGCCCCCCGAGGAGGATTCCCACCCGGAGCCTGCCATCCCGGCTGCTCCCAAAGGAACTGCGAAATCCCGCCCCGTGAAAACCACTGTTCCCGTTGAGCCCGCTGATGATCTGACGGCGATTGAAGGCATTGGCCCCAAAACCGCGGCCGTGCTGGTGGCCATGGGGATCACCCGTTATCAAACCCTGGCTGCCGCAAATCCGGTGGACCTCAAGCTGGTCCTGCGTTCGGCAGGCTTGAATTTTGGCGATCCCACCACCTGGCCTGAACAGGCCCGCCTGGCTGCAGCGGGTGAGTGGACGGCGCTCAAGTCCTATCAGGATACGCTTAAAGGCGGCCGACCACCTGCAGCCTGAGGAATCTGGATCATCACGCCAGTAAATTGATTCCCCACGGGCTTTGCTCAATGCCCCCTGAAACTTGATCATTGCGCTATCATTTTGAGTTCAACGGTGTTCAAGAAAACTCGCTGGACTTCAATATGCTCTGAGCAAACCGCACCAGAACACCACACCAGCACGCCCTGCCAGCGGTCAATTGGCGCGATAATGGATCTACGATAATGGATCTACGATAATGGATCTATCGGAACTCTTCCGGCTTTGCAGTCGTCTTGAATTAAGGATATTCTGATGAGCAAGAGCGATGGCACAACCATTCAAGGCAGTGTGGGAACCCAGGGGGGGGATTTTATTGGTCGCGACCAGGTCAACGTCGGCTTGAACGTTCAGGACCTGGTGGCGGCTTTGCGCCAGGCTTTCCCCGCCGGTGATCCCCGCCCTGAGCAGGTCCGTCAGGCCCTGCTGCGCTTCAATTCATATCACCAGGCCTTATATGAATGGAAGGAACTGCACAACGCTCTGGATGAAATCCTGAACGCGTTGGCTCCTTTTATGGCTCAAATGGAACGAGCCCAGGCCAGCGCCCAGGAATTGGACCTGGAGGATTTGCGCAGCTTGTGGCGGCCGGTTTCATCCCGGGTGGATGCCCTGCTGGACTTTGGTCAGCACATCCAGCATATTGGGAAAGCTTATCTTCCTGGTCAGACGGCGACGGGTGAAAAATGGGCCTTGGAACTGGCCGATTTGCGCCGGGCCATTATCCGGCTGTTGGGGATCCCGTTGGCCGGTGCGGCCGACGCACCCGGACTGGTCGCGTCCCGCACCGGTTCACTGCAGCGTTTTGGCCTGCTACTGGGCGCCCGCCCGGACTGGTGGCCGCCGCTGTATGAACTGACCCAAAACTTCAACAGTGCCGCCTATCTGCAGATGCATCTGGCGGATAAAAAACTGCGCGATACCGCCACCGAGTTGTACATTTTATCCAAATCCATCTTTGGGAGCACTGCATAAATGGAGATTGTGACCTTTCGTCAACTGTCGGATGAACACCTGGCATTGCTGCAGTCCCAGGCACAAAAACAGGACGTCGTCGAATCGGCCACGGCCTTCATTAAAAAGGTTCAGTCGGCCGGCAATGTGATCGGCGAGCCCCGCGAGAGGGAGCAACTCCGGGCTTATTTGCGTTACTGGGCCAGTTATGTCTACGACCAGACCCAGACCTATATCAATGCCGATCTGTCCCCCTATACCGGTCAACTGTTTGCGCTCCGGGCCAACCGGCTCTGGCTGGCCCCTCTCCTGCTGCTTGGGGTCTTGCTGGCCCTCGTGATTTTGGGCTGGAAATGGCTCAGCACAGTGAGCCCCACCCCTTCGCCAACCCCAACCCGGGATGTGGAAATCGGACCCACCCAGACGCCGGAATCCTTCTATCCTGAACTGCAAACGGCCGCTGCGTCCGAGGTCCGGAGTACTGCCGAAGTTCTGCAACAGACCGCCTCGGCACTTGCGATGGTTCAAACCGCCACTGCCAACATTCAATTTCTCACCCCGACGCCCCCGACTCCCGGCTCACTGGCGGTGATCCAATCGCCGGCCAATGGCACGGGGGTGCCAGAAGTGGTGGTGTTTGAGGGCAGCTATGTCAACCTCAAGCCAGGTTGGCAAATTGTGGTGCTGGTCCAGCCAGTGAATGGCGATTCGTTTTATTACAATATGGGGACTTTTGTGGTGCCCGAAGGAACCACGTCGGGAAGGTGGGACGTCAAAGCCAACTTAAGTAGCTTTTTCACCGGCCGGACGGCCCAGACACTGCTGGTCACCCTGGTCATTGCGAATAATGAAGCCGGATTTAAGATGATGGATGCGGCCAGAAAT
>DAOQTN010000012.1:8024-17791 GCA_035340555.1 Anaerolineaceae bacterium
AATGGCATCCTCTCGCTGCCGGATGATGTGATCTGGCTGTCCACTGCTCCAATTGTTCTTTACACAAAATAAAATGTTATATATTGTTGCAACTCCCATTGGAAATCTAGGTGATATCACCCAACGGGCTCTCGACACCCTCCAGTTGGTGGATTATGTCATCAGCGAGGATACCCGCAAGACCGGGATCTTGTTAAAGCATTTTGAAATCCAAAAGCCCCAGATCTCTTTCCGTGAAGATAATGAGCAGCGGGCCCTGCCTCGAATTCTGGAACTGTTGGAAGCCGGCAAGTCACTGGCCCTGGTCACTGATGCCGGCACCCCGGCCATCTCAGACCCGGGTTTTGTGTTGGTGCGCGCCGTGGTTGCTGCCGGGCTGCCGCTGACCAGTATTCCCGGCCCCACCGCCCTGATCGCCGCCCTGGTCATTTCCGGTCTACCGGTGCACAGCTTTACCTTTCGCGGTTTCCCGCCGCACAAGCGCGGCCCACGCCTGCGTTTCCTGCAGCTGGATGCCACATCGCCGCATACCTTGATTTTTTATGAAAGCCCGTACCGTCTGAAAGCTTTCCTTGAAGATGCGCGCGAGGTGTACGGTGACCGCCGAGCAGTGATTGCCAACGACCTGACCAAATTTTATGAAGCCGTCTGGCGCGGCAGCCTATCCGAACTATCGACGCAAATTGCCGTTCTAGAGCTTAAAGGTGAGTTTGTGGTGCTGATTGAGGGTCTGGTCCAATAACTGTGGCGACTGCCTGCAGCGTTTGCGCTCTGGCTAGCTGTACATCGGATTGAGGGTCTGGTCCAATAACTGTGGCGGCTGCCGCATTCGGCAAGGCCCCGGTGCGCAACAAACTGAGATTGAGGGTCTGGTTCAATAACTGCAGCGGCTACCGGGTCCCAAATGGATTGAACTGGGTGTGGGTGTCGAAATAATCTTCATTTTCGACGCGCTTCAACCCACGTGCAGCCAGCCAGGTGATGGGTGTCATGACAACCTCAATGCCCACTTTGAACACGTAGTTGGTGACCACCAATGTGCCGAATAATTCTTTTGGGAAAACCCCCAGCAGGATGGCCACACCTACAAAGATCAATGAATCGATGCCTTCACCCACCAGCGTGCTGGCGATGGTCCGCAGCGGTAGCCAGCGCCCATGGGTGGCCACCTTTAACCGGGCCAGAATCACCGAATTGCTGAATTCACCCATCAAATAGGCGGTCAGGCTGGCCAGAACAATCCCGCCGCTGAACATGCCGCTGAGGATGGCTTCATAAGCACCCTGTCCGGCGTATTCCTGCCACATGGCCTCGCCCGGCAGGACCTTGACCAGCCACAGCGCTCCAGCACTCAACAGCAGGCAGGCAAACCCGGTCCAGATCACCCGCCGGGAGCGTTTGAAACCATAAACTTCCGTCAGCAAATCGCCAAAGATGTAGCTGATCGGGAATAACAGCGTCCCGGCATCAAAAGCCAGCGGCAGTTCAAATAATGCCACTCCCCAATCCACAATTTTGGCCGATGAGGCGATATTGCTGATAATCAAAACAGTGACGAACAACGCCATCACCAGATCAAAATAGCGATAATTGCGATTTTCGGACTTCATGCGTTCACTTTCCTGAGGGTTTTTACACCGGTTGCCCGGCGGGGTACAGTATAATCGAAAGTGTTGTTTTTTGGGTTAAGGATGTCTCAGCATGGATCGCTTTTTTCTCCCTTCTGCCTGTTTTGATGCCGACCAGGTCACTTTCCTGGCGGACACCGCACACCAGATGGTGCGCGTTTTGCGCCTCCAACCGGGTGACCGGGTGATCGCGCTGGATGGCACCGGCAGTGAAACCCTGGTGGAGCTTGTGGACCTCACCCCCCAGTCGGCTTGGGGGCGGGTGTTGGAACGTCGCCCGGCGCGGGGCGAACCCCAATCCCGTCTGTGGCTCTACCTCGGTCTGACACAGCGGGAAAAATTTGAATGGATGCTGCAAAAATGCACCGAGACCGGC
This sequence comes from Anaerolineaceae bacterium, assembly GCA_035340555.1. GTDB lineage: Bacteria > Chloroflexota > Anaerolineae > Anaerolineales > Anaerolineaceae > JAGOFZ01. The sequence goes on from DAOQTN010000012.1 coordinate 10,029, forward strand.
GCTGCCGGCTTTACACCATTGATCTCGGCGCGTAGCCTGGTTCAGCGCGAGAGTGAAGTGCTTCCAAAACTGGAGCGGTGGCGGCGTATTGTGCAGGAGGCGGCTGAGCAGTCCGGCCGGGGTCTGGTTCCGCCGGTGCACCCCCCACTGCGCCTGAATGCCGCACTGGCTGAAGCTGCCGGCCAGGAGTTGTGCCTGCTGGCCTGGGAAGAGGAACACACCCTGGATCTGAAATCTGCCTTGGTCAGCCTGGCCGGGCAGCCGGCTCCGCATCTGGCCGCCTTGATTGGCCCGGAGGGTGGTTTTTCAAACGCTGAAGCTGCCCAGGCAGCCGCTGCAGGCGCGTGTCAGGTGACACTGGGGCCCCGCATCCTGCGGATGGAGACCGCCGCCGTAGTTCTGACGGCGTTGGTGCTCCATCACCTGGAGCATTGAGTTGGGTGACAGGGGACAAAACGATTGCCGCAAGCCGGCCCGGCTTACCCCATCCGTCGCGGCAGTAGATTTTTCACCCGCTGCAGGCCCACGCGTCCGCGCCCCAGTCCCTGCCCGTCCGGGCCGGTTAACAATATCACGGCCCCGGCCGGGAACAACGCTCCCAGATCATGCGGCAAGTCGTCTCCTTTTAACCAGCCCGGAATGAACGCTTCCGGCAGGGTCACCCGGCCAGCCTGGAAGAGACGGCCCAGCCGGGCGGCGGCCTCGTGCGAAATTTCAAATCCACCGGCAGCATCCTCGCCCAGTAGCAATCCCAGCATCTGAACCGGCAGGCTGGCAAATCGGGCCAGAAATGCCACTGGAATGGCATACCGGCGTTCCCGGAACCCCCAAAGTTCCAGCCGGTTGGTTGTCAGCCAGTTTTCCAGGTCAAACCCAAACCGGTCCCCGAAAAACACTTTCAAGGCCTGGGCGGCGGATTGTGCCAGCCGCGCCCATCCTGTGCGCTCCAGGGGACGGGCTGGCTCCGGTTCCATTTCGCCGGGCAGGTCGTTCAGCCGTGTCAGGCGGGCTGCAAAAAAACCTGAGGTGCCGAATCGGTGCGGCCAGAGGCGGGCGGCCCGGGTGACCTGGGGGTCAAAAGTGACCCCATTGGCACCGGGCAGGGCTGGCGCCGGGCCCGGCAGGCGGGCCGAGAGATCATCCACGCACACGCATCGGCCAAATCGCTGCAGCACGATATCCAGCACAGCTTCGTCTTCCTCCGGGGCCAGGGTGCAGGTGGAATAAACAACCTGCCCGCCGTTGCGCACTGCCAGCAGCGCACTGGTCAACAGCCGGGCCTGCCGCTGTGCCAGGGCCGACCGTTCCCTGGTTGAAATGGGCCGCATGGGGTGGGATTCAGTTGAACGCAGACTTTCCATGCTACAGGGGGCATCCAACAGCACCCCATCAAACTGTCCTGGAAACCAGTTGCCGAATTTCTCCCCGGGAAAGTTGGTGACGGCCTGATGTGTCGTGCCCCAACCACCCAGGACAATCCGCAACGCCTGGATCCGGCTGGCGCTGGCGTCATTGGCAATGGTCAGGGTCCGGTCGTGAGTCCGGCTGATCAGATGGGTGGTTTTGCCGCCCGGTGAGGCAGCCAGATCAAGCAACAGGCCCGGTTCCTGGCCAAAATCGAACAATTCCACCGGCAGCATGGAGGCCGCATCCTGAATATAGAAGCATCCCAGGCGATGTTCCGGTGTCTGGGCGGGTGATATTTTCGCGGAGTTCAGCCACCAACCCGTCGGGCAGTAGGGGACTGGGGTAGTCTCCCAACCATAACGAACTGCCCAACTGGCCAGGTCCGCTTCGCCAGCCTTTAAGGGATTCAAACGAATGGCCGTGCGCAGCGGGTGCTCCAACTCGGCCACCAGAGCGGTATAATCCTCGGCGCTCAACAGGCTGCGGGCGCGCGCCAAGGCGGTATCCACCACAACTGGTGCTGGGGGCGGCGGGGTAGCACGGCGTTTTTTACGGGTCATGGAGTTATTTTAACGCAAAACAAGAGTTCATTTCCTACTTGAAGTTCCGTCACTTCCCACGGCAACCCTTGGATGGTGTCATGGACCAGTTGGCGGTGTTTATCCACCAGCGAATGATGCCCCGTCAGGTCGGCGGCTGGCAGCGAGACCACCAGCCAGCGAACCCGCAGCGAGAGCCAGAATGTCCGGTTGCACCCCCGTTGTCGCTGCTCAAATCGATGGGCCTCCTTGAAGAAAAAAGCCAAATCGGCTTCGATTTCCGGCGGCTGTACCAGGATATCCCGCTGTTCGGCCAGCTGTGGCAGCCCTTGGAGTCCCAAAAAGTGGTTTATTAACCCAATCCGGGGACGATGTAAATCGTAGGCGTGATAACTGACAGCCGGGGGCAAGTGCATCCAGGGCAGCCCCAGGGGGTGCAGCCCACAGGCCAGATCCAGGACCACCTGGGGGTGGCCGGTGATGGCAAAAAGGCGTGTGTAAAATTCGGTCAGAACCGGCACCCGTTCCCGGGTGGAGGCATGCGTCCCCATGATGTCGATACAGGCAGAGTGCAGCTGTTCCGGTCCGGCGGCCTGGGCTGTTGAGAGTTGAAGTGCAGCTGCCGCATAATCCGGATCCCCCAGGTAGGGGGCCACAATATTGTGCAGTTTCTGACGCACCGCTTTGAGCGCGTCCCGTTCATTGCGGTAGTGTGGCAGTTCCTGTTCCAGCAGGTCGCGCACCGTCTCCTCCGGCAGATCCAGGTCGCGGTATTTGCGCAGACTGCGCAGTTCTGCCACCAATGCGGCCAACTCAGTGGGCATTTCAGCTCCGACTCAATAAAAAGGCCAACTCGTTGGAAAATTCAAACCGACGGATTTGCCAGGGTTGTCCGGCAATCAATTGGTGAAAGCGGGTTTCATAGGTTTTGCCCATGCCGCGGGCGTGGCCCCCCAGGGATCTGGCCGGGAAGGAAACCAGGACGTGTTCTGCATCGATTTGAGCCAGCAGGCGTGACCCAATGGACTTATCCAGGTGCTCCAGACAGGGGATGGTCTTCAGCAGCAGGGCCAGATGAGCACTCCGGCTTGGTGTCTCGCAGCTCAAATCGCAGAGAAATGCCTCCCCCGGCCAATACAGGTGTCGGAAAAAAGCATTGATGAAATCCATTTGATCGGTATAAATATCACAGGCTGCATAAGTGGAGTTGTTTGCCAGCGGCATCCACGGCAGTGCCAGCGGCGTCAACCCGCAAGCCAGGTCCAATACCGAGCGGATCGGGGCGATTGACGCCAATGTCTCAGAAAAAAAACGCTCCAGCAGTGGCAGGCGTTCCCGGGTCGAGGCATGCTGTGCCAAGGCTTTGCGGCAAAGCCCCTGCAGCATTGGGTCTCCCCGATCTGCTGGCAGGGAATCCAGTTCGGCCGCCAGCTGCGCATAGTCGATCGGCGTTTCCTGGTAGGCTCCGCCGATCTGATGCAGCCGGCTGCGGACCGCCTTCACGGTGTCGCGGGTGCTGCGCCTCTTGGCCAGTTCCTGGGTACAAATTCGGGCCACCAGACCCGGATGAATGACGGCGTAACGCGGGTTTTCAACCACCGCGGCAATCAGCTTATCGAGACTGGCGGCATCAGACATCGGAATGGTTGAAGGCATGTGAATTAAAGCTGGCTTGAATTCGATCACATAATAGTGTCATAAAACGCAGGTTGTGCAGGGTGGACAAGCGCAGGTGCAGACTGTCTCCCAGCTTGAACAGATGCCGCAGGTAACCGATGGAGTACTGCTGGCAAATGGGGCAGTCGCACCAAGGTGAAATGGGTTCATTGGCCCGCACATGCTGTTCATCGTTCAGGTAAACATAGGTCAACCAATCCCCGGTCAGCCCAGCCTGGGGCGCATCCGGCGGTTGGCTGAAGGTATACAGACGGTTATGCCGGGCATCGCGGGTGGGCATGGCACAGTCAAAGATGCCATAACCCAACCGGTAACATGCCAGAATATTATGCGGATGTCCGATGCCCAAGGCATGCATCGGAAACTGCGGTGGAATCAACTGGCGGGTGTACTCCAGGATCTCGGTCAGCAGGGCGCCGGAGGCATCCAGCGGCCACCCCCCGAAGCCAAACCCGTCAAACCCAATTTCAAGCAGGGTTTCAGCACATTGCCGGCGTAATTCAAAAATCCCACCGCCCTGAATGACCCCAAACAGCAGCGGGCGCTCATCCTCTGACAGATTCTTTTCGGCCATCAGACGCAGATATTCTTTTTTGGCACGCCGTGCCCAGGCCAGGGTCCGTTCCACTGAAAGTCGCTGTTCACTTTCGGGGGCATCCACATTGGTGCAGTCGTCGAGGCAGATGACCACATCGGTACCATAACCGACCTGGAGCTGCACACTTTTTTCCGGTGTCAGTTGAAATTTTCGGTTGGCCCCCTCTGGCTGAAAACTGATGCCTTGGGGGCTGATTTTGCCGAATTTGGGATTTTGCCGGATCAATGAATACGCCTGGAAGCCCCCCGAATCCGTGATGATGGGACGGGTCCAACCCGCCATGCGGTGCAGTCCACCCAGAGCCCGCACCACGTCCGAACCCGGTTTTTGCATCAGGTGAAAGGCGTTCATCACCACGGCCTGAATGCCGCAGTCCAACAGGTCGGAAGAATCCACACTGCGCACCACCCCGAAGGTGGCATCAGGCAGATAAACCGGAAATTGCAGCGTGCCGTTGGGCAGCCGGAGGTTTGGCAATAAATTCATGCTTGCATTATACCTGAAGGGTGGCGCTGGCGGCGTTCAACGTACTACGCCGCCCAGGCTCTGCTGGAATACAGCCTTAACATCCCGGGTGCTGCCGACCTGAAGCTCAAATTTGTGCTTATCACCGGTGGTTTCGATGGTCACTTCCAAGGCATGATTGGATTCATCATCGGAAGGCATCTCGACGCGCACCCGGCGGATTTGGGAATTTTCATAAAAGAAGCTGCCGGGGTATTCAGCCAAAATTTGCTCAACGGTCATGGTTTGGTATTTCCGGGCCAGGCTCTGAGCCCAGCCCATCTGGGCCGCCCACTGTCCCAGGCCGCCTTTACCCTGTTCCTTGGCTTCTGCCCGGGCCAGCAACACCGCCTCCTGCATGGTTTTTGTGGTGACCATGACCATCACCACCCGCCGCGGTGTCAGCACAATGTTGAACAAATCAGCCCCCATGCCCATAAAACCCTTGCGCTGCTGGGCGTTAAGCACAAAACCCACAATCGGTTCCGCCGGTGGGGCGGGGGGAGGTGGTGGCGGAGGGGTATATTGAACCGGGGGAGGTGGCGGAGGGGTATATTGAACCGGGGGAGGTGGCGGAGGCGTATATTGAACCGGGGGTGAGGCTGCCGGAGGGGCGGCTTGAATGACGGCTCCGCACTGGGTGCAAAATCGCATGCCCGCAGTAACGGGTTTGCCACATTGACTGCAGAATTTGGGTGGTAGAGCCATGATATTAACTCCTGGAATCTAATCCTGTGGCAGGCTGGCAATGCAGTTCCGGCCGGCATCCTTGGCCAGATGTAGCGCCTCACCCGCATCATCAATCAGGTCCCGCACCTGGTACCCGCGCTGCATCCCGACCTGTTGATCCTGACGGAGCGGCAGTGTGGCCACGCCAATGCTGATGGTAATGGATAGCTTGCCATGTTCAGTCGTCAGGTCGATCAGTTGGACCTGCTGACGCAGTCGTTCCGCCACCCCCATGGCACAAGCTAGATCTGTTTCGGGCAGCAGCACCATGAATTCCTCGCCGCCGTATCGCCCCACCAGGTCAATTTCTCGCAGGTTGGTTTTCATGCAATCAGCCAGCAGCCGGAGCACCTGGTCTCCAGTCTGGTAGCTGTAGGCGTCATTAAATTGTTTAAAGTGGTCGATGTCCAGGAAGAGGGCACACATTGGCCGCATGGTGCGCAGGGCGCGTTCGACCTCCCGCTGGCCCAAATCAAAAAACGCCCGCCGGTTATAAATGCCGGTCAAGTCATCCAGCACAGCCAGACGCTGTACCTCGGCATACAGTTGGGCATTTTCAATGGCAATGGCTGCCTGGTCTGCAAAGGCCATCAACCGGGGCCCATGGTCAGCTGAATAAAAATTGGGCTGGGCACTGGTCAACCCCAGGAATCCGATGACTTGGCCTTTGATTAATATCGGCGCCCCCAAGTAGGAGCGGATCCATTCACTGCCCGGCATGCGGATCCAGGCGGGGTTCTGGGGGACATCGTTGATCCAGACTGGCTGGCGGCTTTCCATCATTTGGCGCAGATTGGCGGTTGTGGCAATTTCAAATTCCTCGGAAATGAGCGTGGCATCCAAACCCTGGCCTGAAAAATCATGGGCGTGGGTGGTGATGGCCATTCGATGTTCGGCATCCAACTGCTGCACCGCGGCAATGTCGGCGGGCACTACCATGCGCACCCGATCCAGGATGAGTTTGAAGACCTCATCCAGGTTCAATGTGCTGTTCAGGGCTGAAGCGGTATCCCGCAGGGCCTCCGCCAGCCGCCGGGTGTCGTCCAGTTCCTGCATGGCGCGCTTGGTTTCTGTGATATCGTGAACAATCACCAGTGTGGCAGGCTGGTATTCAAAAGTCAATTGCACACTGGCTACCTCGACGTCAATGGGCTCGCCATCCACCCGCAGCATTTTTTCTTCAATGGCATCGCCAGGCTTGCCATGTTCATAATTTTCCCGGATGCGTTCAAGGACAATCTGGCGATAATCGGGGTGGACGTAATCCATGACGCGTTGATTGATGATACCCTCCAGTGAAGGCGCCCGGAACAGCCGCAGCGCAGCCGGATTGGCATAGATGATGATGCCGTCCCGGTGGACAATGAGGGCCTCGGGGGAATGCTCTACCAGGTGACGATAACGACGTTCACTTTCCCGCAGCGCTTGCTCCATATTGTTATGGCGGGTGATATCATGCATGATCATTAATCGTCCGGTCAATTCCCCCTGATGATCGCGCAACGGTGAAATGCGTACATCCAAATGGCGGGGATCCTCGCCATTCACATGTACCTCGGTTTCAGTTTCGACCTCTGAAACCAGCAACGGGTAGACTTCTGACCAGCGCGGCAACACTCCCAGCACCGGCAGGCCAATCAGCGAACCGCCGTCAACGCTCAAGAAACGCCGGGCAGCGTTATTAAGCCCCACAATGTTCCCGCGCTCATTCAGAATCAGAACCCCTTCCTGGAGTTCGTCCAAAAGTGAACTGCGTACCAACGGCATCAGATCCAACAATTGCTCCCGCAGCAGGCTGTACAGGATGGTAACGCTCGACAGAATAAACCCAAACGGTGTCAGGTCCAGCACACCTACAGAACTCCATCCCAGTACATAGAAAATGCTGATGATCCAGGGCCCCAGCACGGCAATCAAAATGGTTACAATCTGACGCCGGTACACGGCAGATGACCCCCACCACTGCTGAATCATCAAGATAGCCCCGGCAATGACGCACAGGTAGGAGTAAACGGTATGCACAAAATACCAAGGCCCGCGCACAATTCTCAGCAGGGCAATCTCACCACTGTAATCCATGGCCACCGAGGTATAGTAGAACGAGTGCAGTTCATTGGTCGCGACGATAAAGATCGTCAAAGTCGGGATAACAAATAAAAGAGCTTTCCAGCGGGTTTGCAGCCAGTGTTCCCGCCCGCTGAAGGCAACCGCAAACAACAGCCATAGCGGCGAAAGAGTGGCGATGCCAAAATACTCCAGTTTGACCCAGAACATCACGGTGGATAAATTGGTGCTGGCGACCTCCATGC
>DAOQTN010000013.1:0-17789 GCA_035340555.1 Anaerolineaceae bacterium
CTGACAAAATACGACAGCAGGTGCGGTACTGCGCAATGGCATCCTGGGGGCGATCCGTTCCGGCCAGCACCCGGATGATCAGGCGGTGGGCAGGTTCATTCCAGGGTTCCAATTTTAAAACCGCCCGGGCATGCTTCAACGCATCTTCATAGGCCACCAAACGGCCTGCACCAGCAACCAGGGTTTGCGCCTGACGGTAATGATATTCAGCCAGGTTGTAATATGCCGTGATGGCTTGGCGATGAAACCGTTCTCGTTGAACCACCAGCCACTCTTCAAATGTAATCGATGTTTCCAGGTCCAGTCCCTGAAGAAATTCCCCCCGATACAATCCAACGGCAGTGGTCAGTTGTTGGGCACAAGCCGGGCAGCTTGATAGGGCCTCGTGCGGGTGACGGCTCGTCATGTCCATCAAAATTTCAAATTCAAGTGCATCCGTCCAAACCGCCAGATCCGGATGGAGTCCGATGTCAGCCCAACTCGTCAAAAACAGCTTCATTTGAGTTTGAGAGTGAGTTTGGGCGGGCGTGGCTGTTTGAAGTGCTGTTTTCAAACGATGCAGGGCCAGGCGCAAATTACGCAGTGAATCAGATGTCACCATATCGGGCCAGAAATAATCAGCCAGCAACTGGCGGGAATGCGGTTGGTTCGGATCCATGGCCAGATAGGCCAGCAGAGCGCGCGACTTTACCGTGGGAAAATGCCGGACGTGGCTCCCATCCAATTCAACCATCATTTCTCCAAACAGGTGGACACGCAGGTTGGGCCCCATGCTGATCCTTTCAGATAATTATACAACAGAGTTTCGATTCTCCAGGGTGTTTTGAAACGCTTTTGTAACGTTTTTGAAATGAGCACTCCTTATACTGGAACCATGCAACAATCAAGCCAGAATCCATCCAATACACCCAAACCGCCCAATTACCACTCATATTTACTGCGCTGCTGGCATCTTCAGAGTGTCGCCGATAAAGGTACTTCTAAATGGAGGTTTATATTGGAAGAAATCATGGGAAACAACAAAATTCGCTTTGAGAGCCTGAGCGAATTAATCCAATTCCTTGAAAACACATTCACTTCTGATGCCGACCCATCAGATTCCTCATCCCACAACCCACAAAACTAGGAGGGAATAATGATCCCAAAACAAACCACGCCTCAAAAAACCACCACCCCCAAAAGCACAAGCCTGCTTAAACGAATCCTGCAAGTCATGGTTGGGGTTTTTGTGATGATCGCCCTGACCGTCCTGGCGGTCACAACGCTGCCGCGTCAAACTGCCGTCAGTGGATCCTACAATCAGCAGGCCACCCCGATACCAACCGAAGACCCGTGTGCCCCCTATTATTACCGGGATGCATCAGGCGAGTGGCAGCTTTTTTACCCCTGCCAGGAAGGGGGAATGAATACCTGCCCGGAAGGCTATGCTTGCAGTCATATTACCACCTTCGCTGCAATAGATGTATGCACAAATCCCAATATTTGGGACCCCACTTGCCAACCCTATACCTGCAGCCAGGCCCAACATAAAGCTGATCCTCGATGTGCTATATTTACCTGCACCACTGATCCAACACAGTTTTTTACAGATCCGTGCAAAATCTACACCTGTGAGAACCCAAAGTATAAATTTGATCCCTGGTGTACGTCCTCAACGCCTGCACCATCAGGAGGAGCCACAACACCAGTTCCCCCAATAGAACCCGGTTATACTCCATGCACCCCCGGTGGTTTCTGTCCCCCGGTTGCAAAAATTGGCGGGAACTGCATTGCCGGTACTGTCATTGATGTATATCATCAAATCGGAGGCCCAGGCTGGGAAATTGTCGTAACACCCAAGGATGGACGCCCCGCAATGTCCCAAATCACCAACTCGGATGGAGCATACCACTTTCCCAATCTGGCAGCTGGAGTCTATACCGTGACGATTCGGGATCGGGAAGGCTGGCAGCCTTACACCCCCCAAAGCTTTGAAGTCACCCTCTCCGGTGCCCCCACGGGATGTGCCGAAACCCGCTTCAAGATGGAAGCCCTACCCTGTTTGATTGTCAGAAAGGTTGACCAGGGGGGAAATCAGGGCTTTGCTGATCTGGTTGGCCTGCCGGATTGGGATATCACCGTCAAATCCGGCACCTATTCGGAAACCCAAACAACAGACGCGTTGGGGATTGCTGTATTCCCCAATTTGCAGCCCGGCATCTGGACCATCCAGGAAGAACCCAAGACCGGCTGGACCTCAGCCACTGGAATCACACCGGTGATCACCCTGATTTCACCGCGAGAGCCCTACAAATGTGACAGCCTTGATCTGATCAACCAACAGGTCCACGACTCCTGCATCAAGGTTCGCAAGTTGGATGAAAATAACTTACCCATCCCAAATTGGGGGATTTCCTTGACCCGAAATGATGGAACCCGAGAACCCATCTCAAAGACGACGAACAATGATGGCTATGTGCAATTTGACAGCCTCCAGCTTGGAGCGTGGACACTAACCGAGGAAATCAAACCCGGTTGGCACCCCATTGGCGAGACATCCATGGTTGTGAACCTGGATGAGCCATCCCTGACCTGTAAAGAGATCACCTTCAAAAATCAGAGGACCACCTGTGTTGAAGGGTACAAGATCAATCACTTTGAGCAGGGATTGAGCAACTGGCAGATCACTGCGACCAATGCCACAACGGGTGAAGCGTTCACCATTCTCACCAATGAGCTTGGTTATTTCAAGTTCGACGATCTCGTGCCGGGAACCTGGACATTTACCGAAGAGATGCAACCCGGCTGGGAACCCGTGACCTCCCCCAGCATGACTCTGAATCTCACTGTGGATCCGAGCAACCCGGAAAAATGCGAACAAATCCGCTTCAAGAACCGGACCGACTACGCCTGCGTGGATGTGTACAAATATGACAACACTCTTGCCCCGCTGCCCGGCTGGCAAATGACCCTGCAGCCAGCCTACGGCGGAACGCCAGTGGTTGGATACACGGATGGCACGGGCTGGATCCGGTTCAACATGCTGCCGCCCGGTGAATATCAGGTCACCGAAACCATGCAGCCGGGGTGGGATCCGGATGGTCCGACAACCCAATACATCACGGTGGAGGCCACCGGAACCTGCGGCATCATCCAGTTTTACAACCGCCAGGAACCACCCTATGGTTCAACCCTCCCCGCCCCCACACCCATTGTAGTGGATCAGCCCGGCAATAATGACGGTGGGTCACCCGCCAACCCGACCTGTTCCGCCACTTATACCGTCCGTTCGGGAGACACCCTCTATGCCATTGCGGCAACCTACAGCACAACCATTACCGCGCTACAGGCAGCCAACAATATCTACGGCAGCTTGATTTTCCCAGGGCAGGTTCTGTGCATTCCATAATCCGCCCATAGTATCCACCCACTGAGGGCTGCCCTTTTCCCAGGCAGCCCTCAGTTGATTTCCATCCAACAAGTCTGAAAAGGAGGCCAGCCTGATCTTCTTTTCAAAATTGACAATTTTGTAAGTAAATCACCCGGTCATCCCCACCATTTAATTGGGTAATTGACATATAATAAGCCATATCTAAGCACCACGCTGGTTGGAGGGAAATGTGAACCTGTTCTGCCAAGTGTGCAACAGCTACTTGGGCCCTCGTGCCGATTACTGCAATCACTGCAAAGATGCGCCCAAGCATGACCCCATGTTGCCACCCGATCCCATCTTTTGGAGCACAACAATTCCGGGCAGCTTGGTGGGCCCCCCACTGATCACGCCAGAACAGGTGATTTGCTGTTGGTGCGGCGAGTACGAAGGCGGCATTCAGGGGTTTGATAGCGAGACGGGGCAACTTCTATGGAGTCAGTCCACTGAACCCCCACAGAGCATTATTTTAAATCAGGATCGAATTTTTCTGGCGACCCAGGGTATCGTACGCCATTCCGGCGGAGTTTATGGTTACGAACTTCATGGCCGGGAAAAACCGACGCCTCTTTTTGAACCCAAGCCTGAAAAAGCCAACGGCTGCTGCGACATCCTGCTCAATGGGGACCGCTTGTTTGCGGTCGGCAGGGGTGGGAACCTGGTTTCGTTAAGTGCGGACGGCAGAGGACGGCAGACGGCTGAAACACAACTCACCTGCGGCGAGGAAGTCAAACGGTTGGGAAAATGGGGGCAGAACCTGGTCGTCATCTGCCAGTGCGGCACAATCAGCCTGGTCCCCCCAGGATTGTCCGGTCAAATCCAGGTCATCGATACCAAACGAGCTTTAACTGGCTCTTTTGCCATTTACAAGGACATTCTTTACGCAGGCACCAAGAGGGAGGAGGGAGGCGGTCTGTTACGAATTGATCTGCGCCAAAAAACCGTGCAGATGCTGCCTGATGGCACCAACCTGGTGCGGGTTAATGCCACGCCGTTCATACACAATCGTTTACTGCTGGTCAGCGCCTACAGCCATCGTCTGCATGCCCTGGATGTTGAGAGCGGCAGGGAGGTATGGCGGCACACAGGCCCAGACCCCGAATGCAAAAAATCCTTGAACAGCAGCCCCATTGTGATGCACGGACTGGCCTTCGTGGGGGCCAATGATGGCCGGGTGTATATTGTCGATATTCGGAACGGTCACGTGTCCACGACCTGGAATTTCCCACCGGGGTTTACCTCTGTGGGCAGCCCGGCGATCAGTGGGGACAAAATCTACATTGCCGCCCATAAAAACGAGAATGGAAAAAAAACGAGCCAGATGATGGTCACGCATTGGAGCCATGGCCAGTACGAAATGGCGGCCGAACAACTGGAAACAGAAAAAGCATGGGAGGAAGCCGCCAACTATTATAGCCTAGCCAGCATACAACAGGCTGGTGATGCGAACAAGCGCCAGGAACTGAAGAAAAAGGCTGAATATTGTTGGATTGAGGCGGACAAGCCCGAACTAGCTGGAGCATTTTGGGACGCGCACGGGAATGATGAACGCGCAGCGGAGTGTCTGGCAATAGCCGGTGATCGTGCTAATGATAGGGATCAGCCAGAAACTGCAGCGGTATATTATTACCAGGCAGCAAGAATATACTGGCGATTGGGGAAAGAGGCTAAGCATGATGAGTATCGAAAAATGGCGGCACGCCTGGCCCAATGGCCAGTCATTAGGCTTAGCAAATTAAATGTACCAAAGCTAACCTTGAAACAAGCAGGTGAAATCGCGATTAAGGTTGAAAATATTGGTCGTGGACCGGCCAGAAATATGGTTATCAGAGTAGGTTGGTCTTTGCAGCAACTAGCAGAACTTCACCTGAATCGCCATTATTATGACAATTATCAGTTAGTGGAAGGGAAAGGCATTATCATTAAAGTAAAAAATATCATCCCAACCCAGGCTCATGATAATTTGATCATTTACCTCGAACACCAACCGCCAAACCTTGATATTGTTTTTGAAGAAAAGATGCCACTCGAATTGGAGGCTGGACCGGAACCCCACAAAATCGACCTTGGCGATTCCGTAATGGCAGATATTGGCATTATGCTCAACGGTGACCGCCCGGCCATCATCACTGTCGGAGATATGGCCAAATCCAAGCTTCGCATACAGGAGAATCCAACTCCCGGGTAGACCGGGTGCGTAACCGGGACAAACGCAGAATTACGCGAAACAGATGTACACAAAAGTACAAACCCTATTGACAAATGTATACAAGCGTGCTATTCTATACACAATCATGACGATCTGATCGTCAATCCAACAGTCCAGTCCCCAGGGAGTAATTCATGGACCCTTCCGAGACCTCTGAATACCTGAAAATTGCCGAAGCGGCCCAATTTCTGGGGGTTTCCCGCCGCACCATCTACCGCTGGGTCTGGAGCGGCGATCTGCCCGCCAATCGGGTTGGCGGGTTATACCTCATCCGGCGGGCGGATTTGCAGGCCATGCTGACCCGCAAACAACCGGCAGCCGTGCCCGAGCAAAGCGCAGAACCGGCGCTGCTAAAATGCGGCGTCTGTTACAGATTGATCCAAACCGATCAGCAGGTTGGCGAAGCCTGTGCTGCTGAAGGGTGTTATGAACTCATCTGTGCGCGCTGCTACGCGGAAGGTCACCGCCACTGCGTACGCCACTCCCCCACCCGGGAACAGCGCCTCGCCGAGGCACGCGAACAAAAGCAGCGCGGTGAACTCTCTGTCATGGTGGAAGCCAACAATGCCCGGCTGCGTGAGATCAATTACCTGACCCGAATACAAATCCGCCTGACCAGGTTTGCTTCCCTGCTGCATCCACTCAGCAGCGAGACTCTTAACATCCCTGATTGGGATGGCATCCTGGAAAGCGGTGACGAGCGCGCCGAAGTGATGCGGTTGTTGGGCCGGGTCGTCATGGATGCCGAGCAATTGATGCGTTATCCGGTCAATCCCTGGCTGCACTATTCTCTGCCGCTGCCCCGGCAGGCCAAAGGTGGTCCGGTCTCCATCAAGGTGCACCTGCTCAGTCATCTGGCACCGATGGTGCGGGAAGGATTTGACACCGTCCCCTTCCGGGCCGAGGATCTGTCCACCTGGGTGATGCAATTATCCAATCGCAACGCGGCAGATGGCTTTGAACTGCTGCTGCTGGGCGCCTCAACCGGCTGGGACAACTCAGCCCGCCGGATTCTGTTAGGCGACAATCAGGAGAAAGGCAGCAGTCCGTTGGTCCATCGCTACGGGTTGCTGTATCTGTTTGACATGGAAAAGGGGGAATTAATCTTCAGCCCCGTGGATGAACGTGCCCGGCGTTACGCCGAACTCTTCCGCCCCATGCTTTTTTCAGAAGAAGTCGAGGAGGCAAACCGGTTAATTCAATCCGAAATGATCACCTTTAGCAGTCTGACGCTGCGGGAAGCAGCCCAGATGATGTCCTATCCCGAACCGGTCATCCGCCAGGCATTTGAATCCCTGGCCAGCACCGGACGATACTCATTGATCGAGTCGCCAGAATTTGGACTGGCACTGGTCAAAAACTAATTTTGCAGACAAATTAAGGAGAAATGATCATGGCAGAGAAGAAACCCACCCTTGTTGATTTTGGCCTGAAAATCCTGCGGCAGCTCCTGGCAGACAAGCCCGACGCGCCCCAGCAGGCAGCCGCCACCCAGGTGAAGATCGACGAAATCCCACTGGACGATTTGAAGCGCGAGAAAGTTCGCCTGGAGCAGGAAGAGCGGAAGTTGATGGCCCAAATGCGCGAGATGGAGTCCGAGAAAAAGAAACTCTTCTCGGAGGGTGTGCGCAACTCCAGTGAGCGGGAACAGCGGGTGCTGGCCCGGCGGATCAAGGAACTGGAAGCCCGGGCGAACGGTGTGGATCGGATCTTACAGGCTATTTCCAAACAGGTGCGCACCATCGGTGGTTTGGTCCAGATCAAGGAACGCATCCGCATGCAGCGCGAATCCGGCCTTTCAACGGTGATCGGGTCTATTGATCTCAATGATTTGATCACCTACGTTGATAAGGCCAGCGTGGATGGCGAATTCCAGATGAGCAAGTTTGACGAACTGCTGCGGGCCATGGAACAGGCGGAAGAGGTCAGCCCTCAGTACAGCGAGGATGAAGACGTGCTGGATATTGTCAAGCAAATGCAAATGGCCCGGGAAGCCGCTGACAGTCCGGAATCGTTGGACCAGCACTACGAAGAGTTGAACCGTCGGCACGAAGGTCAAAACCGGGAAGCCGACGAGGAAGAGATCTGAGATGCCTGTCGACCTGAGCGCCGCCATCTACGCTGAATACAAGCGCGCCCGCAAGCGCGCTGAAGAGGCTGAACGGCGCGGGGATCGCAGTGAAGCCGCAGCCGCCTACCGCCAGTGCGCCGAATTGATGCGCAAGTATGCCGAGTATACCCATGACGCTTCAATCCGCCAGCGCCGCCTGGATCGGGCCCAGTCCCACACTCAGGCAGCCCGCCTGATCGAATCCGGCCGCACCACCGGTCGGGCGGCTGCGGATGCCAAAAACAATACCCAGCCGGATGCCTCCACGGGTGAAGATGATTACGAAGCCGAAGTGATGGCCTTGATTCAACGCACCAGTGTCCGTTGGGAGGATATCGGCGGGCTTGAGGGAACCAAAACTGCGATCAAATCCGCCTATGGGTTGGCGTTGGCGCGCAAACCCAAAGGTGTAACGATCCAGAGTTGGCGGAACGTCCTGCTGTTTGGCCCTCCCGGAACCGGGAAAACCCTGCTGGCGGCGGCAACCGCCGGCAGTCTGGACGCGACTTTCTTCAGCGTCAAGGTCAGCAACCTGCTCTCCAAATATTTTGGTGAAAGCACCAAGCTGATCACAGCGCTCTACACCGTGGCTCGCCGGATGAGCCCGGCCGTAATTTTCCTGGATGAGTTTGAATCGCTGACCCCGCCGCGCGGTTCCGGAGAAAGCGGGGCGGAGCGCCGGATCGTCAGCACGCTGCTGGCTGAGTTGGATGGCCTGGCCACCAAGGATGATGACAGTTTTGTCCTGACAATGAGCGCGACCAATGTCCCCTGGCTGCTGGACACGGCAATTCTCAGCCGCTTCCAACAACGGATCTATGTTCCGCTGCCGGATCCGGCCGCCCGGAAAGCCATTCTGGAGATCCACCTGATGCGCCGGGGTCACCGCTCGGATATTCCCATGGAAGAACTGGTGCGTCGGACCGAAGGTTTTGCCGGGCGGGAAATTGAACAGCTTTGCCAGACAGCGATCAACCACATGACGCGGCGGGCCAACCCCGACCTGCTCAATCTGGTGGATCGGGGTCATGCTGCGGTCAGCGCCTATGAACTTCGGGTGACGCCGCTGACCGAGGATGATTTCAAGGCCGCCTTTGACCAAATCCGCCCCGTGGCCAATGCAGCCATGCTGCGCCGTTACGACGAATGGCTGGCCAAACTGGAGTAAACCCACCTGAACCCAGGGAGGAAGACCATGTCACGAGCACAGGATCGAACTGATGGGTGAATTAAAGCGCCTTGGCCGCTACGTAATTGACGCGCAGCTGGGCAGCGGAGCTTATGCCGATGTCTACCGGGCGCAGGATGAGGCTTTGAAACGGCTGGTAGCCCTCAAAGTACTCAAACCGGCGTTGATTGCTGATGAAGAGGCCTTCGGGCGCTTCATGCAGGAAGCCCAGGTGGCGGCGCAATTGTTTCACCCGCATATCGCCACGGTGCTTGATGTGGGCCAAGCGGAAGGCTACTACTTCATCGCCATGCGGTATGTTGATGGTCCGGCCCTGGCTCAACTGCTTGAGCAAAAAGGCCCCCTGCCCTGGGACCAGGCGGCCAAGATCTGCACCCAGATTGGCCAGGCACTGGAATTTGCCCACGGGCGCGGTCTGGTACACCGGGATATCAAGCCCCAGAATATCCTGGTCAGCCCGACGGAAGGGGCCATCCTGACCGATTTTGGGCTGGTGCGGGCCATGGAGGCCAGCAACATGGCCACCCGCACCGGGGCTCTGATTGGAACCCCACCCTATATTGCCCCCGAGGTCTGGCAGGGTCAACCTGCCACAGCTGCCGCCGACCAGTATGCGCTGGCCTGTGTCCTATATGAAATGCTGACCGGGCGGCCGCTTTTCACCGGCCCCAGCCCCTGGGCTATCATGCAGCGGCACAGCAATCCGCCCGAACTGCCTGATCAATGGCCTGCCGGGTGTCCGGCTGGATTAAGCGGTATTTTGCAGCGGGCACTGGCCAAGCAGCCGGAGGCGCGTTACCCGACAATCGCTGCCCTGATGGCCGAGATTGAGGCCGCGCCAGAGGCGGAAAAGGCTTTGCGGCAGGAAAAAGCGGCGGGACAAGAGCACCTTGACACCCGTCACCCGGCGGCCGGACTGAAGCAGCCCCCAGGCTCCACCCAACCAATATCTGCTGCCGCTGGGCAGCAGGCTGCGGCCGAACCGGATCCCCAGGCAGTCGAAAAACCGGGACTCTCCGAACCGCCCCAGGATGTCCGGCACCTCCTGCCTGAGACCCACCCCAATCCCGAGGAACAACCTACAAATCCGGGCGTCTCCCTCCATAAACCTGCAGTGGATGATGGGGGACAACAGGCCTCCACCCGGCCGGAACCCCGCCCCGCCCGGCGCAAAAAAAACCTGCCCAAATGGGCGCTGGGTCTGCTGGGTCTGGTTGGCTTGGGAATCCTCATCCTTTTCCTGCGCCTACTGGGTTGGTTCGATCCCCCACCCCCACGAGTGACTATTGTCAACAGCAGCACACCGCCAGATTGTACATCGGCTGGCACGGGATGGATTTCACCAGTGGACGGGATGACCCTGGTCTGTGTGCCGGCAGGCCATTTCCTGATGGGTTCCAGCATGTTAGACTTCAGCGCAGATTCAGATGAAAAACCGCAGCACAGGGTGTCTCTGGATGCCTATTGGATGGATCAGACCGAGGTGACCAATGCCCAATATGCCCGCTGCGTTGCGGCCGGAGCCTGCCGGGCGCCGGAAAGTGTAGCATCAAATCATCGCGACAATTATTACGGCAACAGTGAGTATGCCAACTATCCGGTCATCTATGTTTCCTGGGATGATGCCGTGGATTACTGTACTTGGGCGGGGCGGGAGCTGCCGAGTGAAGCGGAGTGGGAAAAGGCGGCCCGGGGGACGGATGGCCGGATTTATCCGTGGGGCAATCAAGCCCCGAATTCCGGCTTATTGAACTTCTATGGGAATATTGGTGATACCACTGCAGTTGGCAGCTATCCAGATGGGGCCAGTCCGTATGGGGCATTGGACATGGCGGGCAATGTTTGGGAGTGGACGGCGGACTGGTATGATGGAAACTATTATTCCAGCCAGACCACCTGGCGCAACCCAAGCGGGCCTGTCTCTGGAGAGGCTCGCGTGTTGCGCGGTGGTTCCTGGGACGATATTTCGTGGTTCGTGCGCGCCGCCGTCCGCCTCTGGGGCACCCCTGACCGCCGTTTCAGTAGTCTGGGCTTCCGCTGCCGCCTCTCGCCTTAATTTCTGGACTTCTGGTTGCTGATTTTCTGGACGTAACTTTTGATAAACAAATGACTTAATCACAAAGCCTGTTGGGGGGTCTGGGGGGCAATGCCCCCCAGGATTAAAAAATTTTTTGAAAATGAAACCCATCCCTGATAAAAAGAGCCAAACCTGATCATGAGTATCTTCTGCCCATCACATCACCTAATGCTGACCGCCGAGCGCTGTCCGGTGTGCGGCTGGACGCGGCCACCTGCAGCGGCGGCCGGAACGCCAGTTTGGGGGCCCATTGAGGTCGGGCCGAACATTGGTGGACCGGGCCGGGACACCTATGCCCGCCCGGGTGTGGCTGCCGGGGTGGTTGTCGTGCCCCTGCGACCGGAAAACAGCGAAACCATGAGTGAACTGGCCGGGATCTGCCTCGCTGATGGGCGGGTTTTGTGGCGAAAACCACTGGATGCCGGGCTCAGCATCCCTGGACTGATGGCTGATCCGCGTGAACCGCGAACCTCTCCCCGGCTGCTGGCGGCCCGGCGCGATCAGCGCACCTACCTGGATGCTGAAGGTGGGGCCCTGTTCTGGTTGGACCCCAACACCGGAGAAATCAGCCGATACTGGCAGTCCGACGAAGCTGAACTCACCCTGCCTGTTGCGGCGGATAATCTGCTGGTACTGCGAGGCTCCAAGTCCCTGACCGTTCTAGAGGGACAGGACCAATTAAAAATCAAATGGCAGGCCCCCCTCATCAGCTGGCGGGCCGAACTGCCCGTCCTGGTCAACAGCCTGGTTGTTGTCTCGGACGGGTCCGTGATGCACGATGCAATGTATATTCAAGCCTTCGATCTGTCCAGCGGTGAAAAAAGCTGGCAGGTCCCTCTGCCAGGACGTCCGCTGGCCCTGGACGCCGGGGGGAGCATGCTGTTGCTGCGTGTGGACGATCGCACCCGACGACAGGCCCGGCTGTTGGCCCACAATTTGAAGGATCCCGCGAATGTAGCTTGGGAGATCACCAGCAAACGTTTTTACGCCTCCCCCCTGGTCACCCCGGAGGTCAGCTATCTGGTGATGCGGGGTAATCCCATTGAAACCGAACCGGACTATTACACCTTGCTGGCAGTGGAAACCCAAAGCGGGGAAACGCTTTGGCGCACCCCACTGGAGGGGCGACGCCTGCGCAAACTGACCATGCATCCGGGCAACATCCTGTTAACCAGCAGTGACGATGGACGGATCTGCGCCTGGAACGGGCAAAACGGCAGCCTGCTTTGGGAACAGTTGGCGGGCTCAGCCGATAATCCCCCCCAAACCGAGATGGTGCTTGCCAACGATCTGCTGTTGGTGGGAACCTATTTTGGCCAGATGAGCGCCCTGCAGATTGTCTCCCAAAGCGATGATCGCCCGGGGGGATGCCCGGAAAATACACCGGAGGCCCGGGCGGAGAATCTGGCTTTGACCGGAGATCTCGTGGCCGCAGCCGAAATTTATCAACGGCTTGATCAACCGGTTCGGGCAATTGCGCTTTATGAGCGGGCTGGGGCCTGGCCGCAGGCCGGAGCATTGTCTCAAGCCATTGGACGACTGGATCTGGCACAAAAATTTTATGAACTATCCGGCGACGACCTGAAACTTGGCCAGGTCTTGCAAGCCCAACAGGACTGGCTGGGGGCGGCGGAACATTTTGTCCGGGCGGGCAGCTTCCAGGCCGCCGCCATCAATTATGAACGCGGTCATGACCTCCGGCTGGCGTTGGAAAACTACCGGAAATGCAACGATTTGACGGCCATCCACCGGTTGGAGGAAGTGGTTCCCCTGACCCTGAACGATGTGGAGGAAATGATTCGACGGGGTGAACAGCAGGAAGCGGCTGAAAAACTGATGCTGATGGGTGAATTCCGGCGTGCGATCGATTTACTGGAGGATCTTCCCCAGCCTCAGTTCCGTCAGATGGAAATGGAAGCGCTGGCCCAATTTAATCAACGCACCCCTGAGATCTGGTCCATGCAGCGCCAGGCTGAAATTGCACGCCAGGATGGAAAGTTTGCTTTGGAGGCCGACCTCCTCACCCAGCTGAACCGTGAGGATGAAGCCGCAGAAGCCTGGCTGCGTGCAGCCCGCCAAGCGGATAAAGGGAAACCCAATCCCAACGCCGCCCAGTTCTATGACAATGCGGCCCGGATTTTTGAAGAGGCCGGGCAGGATGACAAGGCGCGCGACTGCCGTAAACGGGTTCTGATGCACCGCAAACTGGCCTGGATCACAGTCACCGGCGGCTCTGAAGACCCGTTGAAGGAAAATGAATACAGTCGTTTTGTTCTGACGGTAAGCAATGTTGGTTACAATACCGCCCGCAACATCTCCATCACCCCCAGCACCGATGGCTTTTTTGAGGTGGCCAGGGACACCACCCAGGTTCTGCTCCGGGCAGTTCGGGCAGAGGAATCCCGCCGGGCAACGCTGTATCTGCGCCCCAAAGAGGACGTGGTTGGTGAAGTCCCCCTGGAACTGGTCTGGAGTTGGGAAAATCCGGACGGCACGATGGCCCGGGACCGTGTCCTGCAAAATGTGGTGGTGCGGGCCAAGGATGATCGGCGGCAGGGGGGCACACCGGTCATCATCCAAGCTCAGACTTATATTCAAGGTGAATACACTCATATTAATGGTGATCAACTGCAGGGCAATGCCCAAAAAGGGGATCGGGTGGAGGTGAATCGCGGCGGCGAATCTGTCCTCCAACTTGGATCAACCCGGCGGTGCCCAAACTGCGAATCGCCAATGGAACCACAGGACACATTTTGCACGGCCTGTGGGCACACCGATAATCGTCCCCAGGACGAGCCCGGGATCAGATAGATCATCTGGATCTGACGAGGAGGATAACAAACATGGAACATGGATCTGCAATGGTGACGCTGGGCCGGGCATACCGGCTGAAGCAACTGCGCGGTTGGCTGGGAAAACGCCTTGTTGTCCCAACCGGCTATCAGGGTGTGGTATTGTTCAGCGACGGCAGGGTGCGCATTCTGCCGCCAGGCAAGCACACCGTATTAAATCCCTGGCAGCGCCTCGGGGGAAAAGGGGTTGGTTTGCGGGTGGCCATTGTCAATGCCGGGGAAGTATCCGAGACTCTGGATGCGCCCCATCTATTGAGCGGCGACGGCACATTGATCGATGCGGCCATTCTGACAACCCTAAAAATCAGCGACCCCGCCCTATTGGTGCAAGCCCCGGTCTGGAGTGAGGATGACAGCCTGACCCTGAGTGTAAACCGGGAGGAAATTCGCAATGCCCTGCTGCCGCTGGTCAGTGAATATGCCGCCGAGGATCTTTTTGGCACCCTGCCCACCACGCATGTCCTCGACGGGGTTTATGCCCAGCTGACACCATTGTTGAAACAAAAAGGGATCATGCTGCTGCAGGTGGATTTGCTGACGTTTTATCCCTCGTCAAAACGGGTGGAAATTGCCCGGCAGGTCCAGGAATTGGAAAGCCGCCTGGACGATGCAAAGGCCCAGGAACAACTGGCTGGACTGGAAACCCAGGCGCAACTGCAGGGATTTATCCAGGAAACCCAGCCTGGCCTGCGCGGGATGGGTATTGTCACCAAACCGGCCGCTGCCGGGGCCCAAACCCGGACATTGTGGCAGCGTTTTTGCCAACTCTTCCGACCCAAGACACCCCAACCAATGCGATTGTTGAGCGCCTTGTTTGGGGGAAAACGCGACAAATCCGGTAAACCATTGGGGGTATCGAACCTGCCGCGGTTTTGGTGGTTGGGAAATCTCCTCCTGATTGCATTTGCCGTTGTGCTCGCCTACGTACTCTCCCAGATTTTTGTAAAATTAACAGATGGCACCAACTGGTTCGATCAACTGGAGATATTGATCCCGATCTGGGGTTTTGCCCTGGCAGTGACACTCGAAAATGTGCGGCGCATCCTGCAAATTCAGGAAGCCCATATGGAAGCCAACTGGTCCCGACCGGGGGGGGGCAGCCTGAACAATATTGCCCGCAATGATCGCGAACGCGCTGACGCGCTGGTGCGTCAGCAGTGCGCCCAGGAAATTCAGCACATCAATGAAATTCTGGAGGATCTGCAAACCCGCATCTATCGGGGCGGGCAGGGCGACTCGGATCAGGCACTGCGTCTGCGCAATTTGCGCCGCAAGGTGGATGATCTGAAAGCCCGGGTGCTGGATACACAATACGGCCGCCCGCCCTATATGACGGATCTGCGGGTCACCTGGCGCATGCTGCAAACACTGTTGGATTATGACGAGGATCTGCTGCTCCATGTCCAAGCCTTGGGTGAAAAGGCTGGCAAACTGCAGCAAAAAGCTGGTACCCCGCAGTGGAACGCCAATCTGCCCGATGAATTGGAACGAGAATTGGATGCTTTCATGCTCCGGTTTGCTGGACGTGAACATGTCATGTTGATCAGTGATGCTCAAGAAAATTAATCCCGAGGAGGTCGCTTATGTTTTCACAACCCAAATGTCCGAATTGCAATCATACCATCAGCCGGGGCACCAAATTCTGCCCCAACTGCGGGCAACCGCTGGATGGCGGTGCAGTTAAATGCGGTGCCTGTGGCACCGAAAACCGGGCTTCGGCCAGCTTTTGCCGCAGCTGTGGACGCCCGCTCAGTCAAAGCGCCGCTCCGGAGATCAGCGGCAACCACTGGTCCCGGCGGGACGAGGATTTTGCCACCCGGATCGAGGTTCAGGATCTGCCTGGCATGCTGCGCCGGGGGTTGATTGTTGAACCCGGCACCAATGCCCTGATGATCGAAGGCGGGGTCAGCCGCGGAATCGTTCCCCCGGGTGAATACACCATGACCTCCCTGCCGCGCCAGATCAGCGACTGGCTGGGGGGACGCACCTCCGGCACTGCCACGGCACTGCTCATCAGTATCACCCCGGCGGATCTGGTTTTCCATCTGGGTGGCCGTTTTACCAGTGATCCCCTCCCCATTGGCCTGACCCTGCGGTTGCGGGCCGAGGTCGCAGAACCCGGAAAATTTCTGCTCAATGTTCTGAAAAGTCGGGAAAGATATTCCCTGGATGACCTGCGTGAATATCTCTATCCCGAGGTGGTGCAGGCGGCCGACAATTGGCTGCGCAAACACACCCTCCAACAATTGGTTGATGAAGCCGGGTTGAAGGACCAGTTGGAACTGGCGGTTGAAGATGCCCTGCGCTTGACATTTAACCAGAGCGGCCTGCATTTCATGCAGGTTCGCACAGCGGAGCTCAATCTGGAGCCCTATGATGAAGTCAAGGGGCTGCGGGGCCAAAAACAACTCCTCATCTACCGCTCCGATGCCGAGATTGAGCTGACCGATACGCAGACCGGGATCGAAATCCGAAAAGCCCAGGCCAATATTGATGCCAAAAAGCGCCTCTCTGAGATCCAGCATGAGGTGAATCTGCTTGCTTTGACCGAGGAAACCCGGAAGATAGAACTGGAAGAACGCCGGTTTGAATTGAATCAGCGCATGCGTCAGGCCGTGATGGGTGACCGGATGAATGCTGTACGCACCGATGCTGATTTTGAGCGGTTCTTGAACGATGTGGACCGGGAAAAGCTGCTGCGGGAAAAAGAGCGTCAGGATCTGCAGCGCATCTGGCACGAGGAATCCGAGGATCATACCCGGGCCCGGGCCCACATGCTGGCACTCCTGGAATCCGAGCAGAATTTTGAACTGCGGATGCGGGAAATCAAGCAGCGTGGTGATTTGTCTGGCGCAGCCCTTGACGGCGAAATCGAGCTGGCCCGTAAACGTGCAGATTTCGAATTTGAGCAGAAACGACGCGTGGTTGAGGAGGAAGTCAAGCTGGAACAGGAACGGCTCAAGCTGGCGGAAGCACGAGCCCAGGCGGAATTGGCACAAGAACGGGCCCGGGTTGAGCTTGACAACTTCAAACGGGACGCGGAACGGAACCAGGACCGTGATGATGCCGTGCTGGCCATGGAACTGCTGCAAAAGATGAAGGAGATCCGGGCGGCTGAGGAGGAAGCCACGTTGCGCATCCGCCGGGTGGATGAAGAGGAACGCCTGCGCATGCAGCGCGTCCACCAAATCGAACTCCAGCGGGCTCAGATGGAATTTGAAGCCCAGCGATTCGAATTGGAACTGCGCTCCCGCAAGGAAGACCATGAGTTTGAACTGCGTCGCATTCAAGAAATGGGACGACTTGGCACTGAAGCCTTGATTGCCCTGTCCAGCAGCGACCAGGGCCGAATTCTGGCTGATTTAAAACGGACAGAAGCGTTGAAGGGCATGAGTGAAGAACAAATCCTGGCAGCTGCCGCTGAACGTTCACCAGAGGTGGCCCGGGCAATTGCTGAACGCTACCGTGCGCTGGCCGAAGGTCAGGGCACGGAACGCGAGCGGGAACTTTATGAACGGCTGCTGGGCGAGCAAAACAGCGCCATGCAGATGCTGCGCGAAGAGCATGATAAACGCGCCCGGGAACGCTCCGAGGAGGCTGATCGCAACCGCCAGACCACTGAACGCCTGGTGGACCGCCTCTCTGAAACCGCTCAGGCTTTTGCCCGGGGAGCCAACAATCAACCCATCGTGGTAGTCCCCGGACAGGGCGCATCCCAGGTCATTCCAGGCGGCGGCGGCACTCCGGTGAACGGGACAACCGCGGCCACCAAGCTATGCCCCAACTGCGGCCAGTTTGTCCCGGCCAATTCCAGGCACTGCGAGCACTGTGGACATAAATTTGAGGGTGTGGCCTGAGGGAGGTTCATGATGAAATCAAAAACTTTGCTCTAGCTACCTGACAGTTTAGAAAAGAGAGGTGATCGGCAAAGGCAATCTGGGTA
>DAOQTN010000014.1:0-17433 GCA_035340555.1 Anaerolineaceae bacterium
TGGCGAAAAAAGCCACAACAGCAAGTAACTATCCTCGGAGGGTTTGGCGTCAGCCAGACCGCCATCAATTCACTTATATAGCGAGAAAACCACTAAGCTGATAAGACCATTATAGGTCAGGGTGCTGGGCTGTGCTCGGCTCACCGCCGGGTGAAAACGCCATCCGGGGTCAGTGGAGGGGGGCCGCCTTCTGCCGCTGCTCAATATACTCGGTCACAATCTGATCCAGGATTGAAAGCGGCAAACTGCCATCCTTTAGGATGACTGTATGGAACTCCCGTAAATCAAACCCGGCCCCCAGCGCCTGCTGGGCCCGCTGCCGCAGGTCCAAAATTTTGATCATCCCGATTTTGTAGGCACAGGCCTGACCGGGCATCACGATGTAACGCTCAACCTCGCTGACCACACTCTCCAGTTCCTGGGCGGCATGGGCACTCATGTATTCAATCGCCTGCTCTCGTGTCCAGCGTTTAAAGTGGATCCCAGTGTCCACGACCAGCCGCACCGCGCGGAATAGTTCAGAGTCGAGACAGCCAAGTTCACTGTAGGGATCATCCCGGTACAAGCCCATTTCCCGTGCCAGTTGTTCGGCATATAGCGCCCAGCCCTCGGCGTATGCGGTAAAGGGCAGCATCCTGCGGAAAAGAGGGAGGCCCTTCAATTCCTGGGCGATTGAAATCTGAAAATGATGTCCCGGAATGCCCTCATGGTAGGAGAGCGTTTTCATGCCAAATTTGTGAACTTCATTCATGTCACGCAAATTGGCAAAGAAAACCCCGGGTCGTCCGCCACCCATGGCGCCCATCTGGTAATAGGCACCCGCTGATGTTTTTTCTCGAAATTCGGGCACCCGCTCCACCTTCAGTCCGGCTTTGGGGCGCACCGCAAAATAGGGGTCAAGTGCGGCATTCATCTCATCCAGAATGCGTTGGTATTCGGCCAGGCAGGCCGAGCGCCCTTCATCGGTATTTGGATAAAGGAATCGCTCTTCCTTGCCCAATTCGTTGAGTTTTCGGGCCGGGTTTTCCACGCTCCCATACCCCAACCGTTCGAAGATGGCGCACATTTCAGCTTCGATCCGTGCAACCTCACGCAGTCCGATCTCATGCACCTGGGTGGGGGTATAGTCGGTGGTGGTGTTGCTGGCCAGACAGTAGGCGTAGTACGCATCGCCATCCGGCAGTTTCCAGACGCCATCATCCGTGGTGGCCTTTTCTTCCAGTGCTGTAAAGTAATCGATAAATTTCTGGTAGGCGGGATATACCGTGCCTTCGAGTGCCGCCGCTGCATCAGACAGCAACTGTTGTGAATCTGCGGCACGGAGATTCTTAAGCTGGCCCAATTTTTCTGCAAACACGGCGTAAAGAGGATTCTCCCTGACGGGGGTCCCGATCAGGGCCGTCATCTCGTCCAAAACCCGGCGGATGACAAAACGGGGTGGAATGCAGCCTTTGGCTTCCCGGATCCGCAGCCCTTCCAGCACCTGATCGAATTTGACCCCAAACCGATTCAAGCGCCGCACATAATTTCGGGCCTCCAATTTACTGATGACCGGATGCAGTGTCATCATGAAGTTCGGCAGTTCGGACTGGATCCCAAACATCTGGTTGACCGGATAGTCGTGATATCGAAATTGCTCGCCCTGAACAATATCGGTCAGAAACGTCTCCATGACGTTAACCGAAATCTGCACCGCACGTGACATTTTCCGGCGGTTGTAGCTGCGCAGGATTGCCAGATCCCGCCGGACAAAGCGGTATATTTTATCCTGGAAGGCTTCCGAGGCATCAGAAAGCCGGGCGTTATGCCCATGCAGACCAAACTTTTCCAGAAACCCCAACATGGTCAGCAGTTCAGGACCCTTGAATACAAATTTTGCAAAGGTTCGCAGAAACAACCCCTTTACAGACCAGGGTTTGCCCCAGATAAGACTGGTCAGCCAGGCGGCCAGCACCAGCACAATGGTTAGTATCACAGCGATCCAGATATAGCTGCCCATGGGGAACTCCTTATGTGGGAATTGCGGGATGATAAAATTGTATCGTAATATTCGAAAATCCTGGCAGCCAAAAACAAGCCAATTCAGCCTCTGGCCGCGTTGGCAAAACAGGCGTGGCGGGGGTCGTTGTTATCTGCTGTCAGCGGGGAGGCTGCGAAAAAATGTCATGCTCGCGGTTTTCAAGCAGCGTTGCAGGTATCGTTGCTGTCTGTTGTCACCGGTGGGGCCCAGGTTCGATGTTCGGGGTGTTAAAGTGAGACCTGACAATCATACTCAATCAGGGGATTGAATTGGGCATCCAGGACATTCAGTGGATTGTCGCGCTCAAAGGTATAAATGGATTCGCGAAACCCGCCCCATTTGGAGAATGTGACCAGCCGCAGCATGACGGTATCTTCAGTCAGCACCACGATGGGGGTGTAATCGATTTTTTCCGCCTGCTGGGCGATATCATCCGGTAGCTTTATCCCGCTGTCGCCAAAAACTTCGAAATCCTGTTGCACGGCCGCCAAATCGCCCGGATCACAGAGGATCATGGTGTCATGATAAAGGCCATGCCAAAACAGGTAAAACTGGTCCCCCTGGAGGGCCATCGTGACATAATCAAAGTAACTTTCGGGGGAGCCATCAATTGCAAGATATTCCAGGTAGTCGTAGGCGTGGTACAGGGTGGCGTAAGAGGATTCATCATGGACTTCTTCGCCCCAGGCAGCCATCAACGCTTCATAGGTTTTTACGGAAACCTGACCAGTTTCCCGGGCGTAAAGGAGTGGTTTCCCACCCATATAATCACTGTAATAAACAAAGTCCAATTCATAACCGGATATCCGTCAGATGCTTCAAAATCGGGAAATACATCTTGGGGTCAAATTCATTGTTCCGCTTTTCTAGATCATCCTGGATGTAGTGTTCCGGTAGCTCGACGTCCTTTTTCAGGTCCGCCAGTTCATCAACGACCCGGCGACATTCTACAGCCAAGGAAACCGCCCCCGGTTGGTTCACAGACAGGACCGGGGTTGGTAGGAGGAGATTCCCAACTGTTGTGGAAAGAGGCGTGGGGGTAGGCGTGGGGGGCGGTTCAGGAACCGGCGTCCGGGTTGCGGTCGGGGCGGGTGGATTTGTCGGTGTGTTGGCTGGAGTGGCTGTCGGGGTTGGAACTGTTGAAACAGTGGCGCATCCCAATGACAATCCAATGATCAGGGCAACAAAAATAAAAACACCGGGTTGACGAACAACTTTGTGAGACAATTTAAAACCCTCCTGGTTTTCATGATGGCGGGTGGCTCATAAAACCGATGACGACGGGCAATCCGGGCCAATGAACTGATGATACCGAAGGATCAGCGAATATGGCGCTGAAAATGCGTAAATGGAGAACCCGGACAAACCCGCTGGGCTCATCCTACCGGTACATATCCGGCCTGCGGTCCTCGAAAAGGTGGTTATGTGGGGTGATCCACTTGTCGTCGGCCTGACAGGGATCAATGTCTGCGCTCACAATGCCATGAAAATCCGCCCCGGCCTGGACCAGGCGGGCACCGTTGGGGGCGGTGATCTGCGACAGCCCGGAAAAACTTAACTCGCGATCCTGGCCACAGCGATTGGCCGTGGCAGTGAAAACCCGGTTTTCAATCGAGCGTGTGACCATGGCATCCTGACAGTACGGCAAGACCAGGTTGGCTGGATGCAGAATCACCTGGGCCCCGCGCAGCGCCAGCGAGCGGGCCATCTCCGGAAATACCCAGTCAAAGCAAATCATCACGCCCAGACAATGGCCGCGAAATTCAACAATCGGTGCTGGCTCTGTGCCGGGATGAAACCACAAGGCCTCGCGGGCAAAGAGATGCAGCTTGCGGTACACTAAGACAAGTTGTCCGTCGGCATACACCACGGCCGAGTTGTACAACACATCACCATCCCGTTCACACAGTCCGCTGACCACCAACCGTCCGGGCCGGGACCAGTCCCGCAGCAGCCTGCAGAGCGGTCCCTTGTCAACAATTTCGGCACTGGCGGCCGCTTCCTCGCGGCTGTTGAATGTATAACCCGAATTGGCCAGCTCGGGCAGTACCAGGGCGGCAGTACCGGCCACATCTGCTTCCCCACACAGTTCCTGGACCAATTTCAGATTAACGCCAGTGCTTGTCACCTGAAAATTTGCCTGGCCGACAGATAACTTGAACATTTGGGATCCTATTGCGGTGGTCAAAGGGTGGCCAAAAAAGTTTCTATTGGCAGAAAAGCCTGTTCTGCCTGCGCGTCCAGGGTAATGCCATGTCCTGGTCCTTCAACCCAGATTGGAACAACCCTGCTGGCGGCGGTCAGCCCAGCCTGAATGCTTTCCAAGCTGTTGGGCGGGATCAGGTTATCCTGGCGTGACTGAATAATCAATACCGGTGCACGCACCCGGGACAAATTCGCCTTCATGCCCGTCATCAGCAGCGAGGTCTGCCGGGTAATCGCTGCCGGGAACTGGCAGTATGCCGGGTAATTGGCCTCACGCCGCAGGCCCCATTCCGGATGAGGCTGTACATTCCTTTTTCGGATGGTGGGCTTGATCCAGCCCAGAAGGCGGTTAAGGATTCTTTCGGCTGCGGCTGGCTGCCAGAAAGGTGTCGAGATGGCGATGACCGCATCCACGCCCAGGTAAGAGGCTGCCGTCAGGCTGAGTATCCCTCCCATGGATTGTCCAATGAGGACCACCTTTTCACAAGACCCCTGTAGCAGGTGAAAAGCATCCTCGATGTTGGCCAGCCAGTCCGTCCAGCGGACACCGTTCAGATCTTCCGGCGTGGTGCCGTGCCCGGCAAAACGGAGCCCAAGCGTGGTGTATCCCCTTCGGGTGAGAAAAGCATCCAGCGGGAGAATTTCTTCCGGTGAACAACTGAATCCGTGCATCAGGATGCAGCCGGTGGAACCGTTTTGATGAAGAAAGGAGTGCGCGTGGGGCAGAATTTGCATTTGCATAGGCACCAAAACCTTGTGGTTGAAATCAGGAGTAGATCAATCATACCCTGAGTTGCCTGAAAAATGTCAGGAATTTGTCCGGCTTTTGCCGGACGCCGTTCGGACAGGCTGTAATCGGGTCAAGTTGCGGCCGGATGGGGGTGCCCCCCGACAGGGGAACGGGTCAAGATTCGGTCTGTGCCCAGAAATGCAGCAGTTTGTCCCTCAACTCAGGCGTGTTTTGAACTACCTGGATCCCCCGCCAGTGTTTGGGAAACAAATGGCGGTAACGGGTATGCGTAAACCGCTCATCCATCAGGATAATAATACCGCGGTCGGTTTCCGTGCGAATGACCCGGCCGGTCGCCTGCAGCACCCGGTTGAACCCTGGATACTGGTAGGCGTAGGCAAAACCACTGCCATTTTTCTGATCATAATAGGCCTTGATCAGATCCCTTTCAAGTCCCAGTTGCGGCACCCCGACTCCGACAATGATCACTCCGATCAGCCGGTCGCCGACCAGATCAATTCCTTCCCCAAAGATTCCACCCATGACAGCCAGCCCGACCAGGGTTTCGGTGTTGCTGGCGGAAAACCGGGCCAGAAAAGCTTCCCGTTCAATTTCGGTCATGGCCCGATCCTGAACAAGAAGCTGGCTTTCCGGCAGTCTGTCTGCGAGCAGTTCATGCACTGCAGCTAGATAGGCGTGGGAGGGAAAGAAGACCAGGTAATTTCCCACATGGGTGCGGCAAATGGTATCAATCGCCGCGGCAATGGTCTCGTAGGATTCCGCGCGCTGGGCATATTTTGTGGCGATCTGATTATGAATCAGGAGGCAGGTGTTCTCTTCCGGGAAAGGCGATTCGAATATCCGCTGGGGGTAATGCGTTTCACCGGTCAGCAGCTGCATAAAGTAATCCATGGTCAGCAGTGTTGCTGAAAAGAAGATGGCCGCTTGGCTGCGCGCCAGCGGGCCCGCCAGCATTGGGGCTGGATCCAGACAGAACAACCGGGCTTTCAAACCGGACGGCCCCTGCCGTTCAAAGTAGGAGACGTAAAAGGTGTCAAAATATTCAGCTGTGCGCAGATAATTGAGGCAAAGAAAGTAAAATGTCAGTAAATCCTGCCTGAACTCCGCAGCCTGATTCTGGGCCAGCCAATCTTCAGCCATTCGACTGAATTCCCTGACCGCTTTGAGCAGGTTTTCAGGCAGCGTGTATTCAACCAGGGCCTCCTTCTCTGTCGCCTGAATGGCCTTGCGGATTTCAAGCAGGATCTGGTTGATGACCTGTAATTTTTTGGCAAGCCTGGGAAGCTGAGGTTTCAGGACACGCTGAAGATCCAATACTGACTTTTTGTCCAGCTCAGCCGAATACATGGCCCGGGCCCGATCCGGGAGATTGTGCGCTTCATCAACCAGAAAAATATAGGCCTCGGTGCTGAAGTCAAAAAAACGATGCAGATATACTTGCGGGTCAAATGCATAGTTGTAATCACAGATGATGCAGTCAGCCCACAGGGCCAGATCCAGCGAAAACTCAAAAGGGCAGATCCCGTGCTGCCGGGCAAGGGTTTCAATGACCGGGCGGGTATAGGCTTGAAATTGATCGATGTTTTCAAGCGCCCCTTTGACTTTGCCAAAATAGTCCCGGGCATATTCACACAATTCCGGATCGCAGCCCGCCTCCGGGCAAAAACAAATTTTTTCTTTCGCTGTCAGGGTGATACTCCTGAACTGCAGACCGGCCTGACGCATATCCGCCAGCGTTCTTTCCGCCACCAATCGGCCAGGTGTTTTGGCCGTCAAATAAAAGATCCGTCCGGCCAGTCCCTGCCCCAGTGCTTTGACAGCCGGGAAAAGGGTGGCAATGGTCTTGCCCACCCCGGTGGGTGATTGCACATACAGCCGGTCACCGGCCCGGATGGATTTGTAAACGGCCACTGCCATGTCCCGCTGTCCGGGGCGATAATCGGCATAAGGAAAATCAAGCTGTTGGATGGATTGATTGCGCTTCACCTGCCAGTCCTGCACCCGGCGCATCCAGTCCAGATAGGGAGTAATCAGGCCGGTAAAAAAGCCTTCCAAGTCAGCCAGTGAAAAAAAGCGTTCAAAGGTTTTTTCCTGGCGACTGTCCAGGTGGTAATAGGTCAAATGGACGCCGATCCTGCTCAACTGCTGCTGGCGGGCATACATATAGGCATAACATTTGGCCTGAGCCCAGTGTAATTGGTTGTGGCCCTCATCCACCAGATCCAGACTCAGGGTGGTGGTTTTGATCTCCTCAATAATGACGGGTTCCCGACCGCCATACAGCCCGTCGATCCGGCCGGTTACCTCAATGGGCGGATCAGCATCCTCAATCCGGTAAGCAATCTCCACCTCAGCCTGATATCCAGCCGGACGGGCGCGCTGAACCTGTTTGTGCCCCCACGTACCCTGTTGGGCGCGATCGCGCTTTTGAAAACTGCCCGGTGACAGGTCTCCGGACTGCAGGACAAATTCCACCAGGTTGTGAACGGGAACCACCTGGAGAGGGGGTGATTCAATGGGCTGGCGGGGATTGGTGGCCATTTCGCAGGAGATTTTAGCACAATTGACACCTGTTTCGCCAATCCTGGCCGATAAACCTTGTAATATTAACCAATTCCACCCTTCCGGACGACGATTGTTACCAGCTGGCGATCCTGGCCGCCGATGCTGCTGATCAGTCTTGGTGGGCCGCACGGTTTTGAGATGGAGCGGCAACCCGAATTCATCATTGTTACCGCGCCACTCGGGACCGGATGACCTTGCCAGAAGGGTAACGCCGTAGTGATTGCACGAAACCGCCATTTGACAGGCGGTGCGATCCGGTTGTCCAGCATGGGACCTGCCAACTGCCCCCTGGATCCATGACAACTCCCCGAATTTGCCACCCGGATCTTGGCACCTAAAAAATGCTCTATGCTATAATTTCATTATTCTGGATTTGCCTGGAGGGCTCGGATGAAACTCGGCAAATACGATCATCACCCCAAGGCAGGAGAAATTCAATCACACCCTGCCACACCCCCACCTGGAACAGGGCGCGGGGGCGGCGGGAATAATCAAATCCTCCTGGCCTGGATGCCAGGTGGCTTTATTCATTACATGAAATGCGGCGATTCAGACCCGGGGCTGGGGTTTTTGTAATTCAAAAAAACAACAGCAGTTGTCCACAAAGTGAAGGAGCGTTCCAAATGCGTCAAAGAACTCATCTGTCGGGACGGGAAAAAAAGATCCTGACTCTGTATATCCTGGCTTTTATGGGTACCATGCTGCTTTGTGGCATCTTTGGATTGCTTGGCATTAATCTATCTCCAAGATTTACGCTCACCAACACGGTTGAAATTGCGGTCATCATGCCAAGTCAGGGGGATAATGCCGGGATCGGCGCGGCATCCCAGCAGGCGGTGGCATCCGTGGTGGCGAATTACCAGGATCAATTGGCGGGACCGGATTGGTCTGTCAACGTCCGATTTTACGATGCGGGAGAAACGCTCAATAGTGCCGCTTGGGCAGCTTGGCGTGCCCTCAGCCACATGAATACGATTGCGATTATTGGTCCATATGACTCCCGCCAGGCTTTGGCCGTGGCCGAAGTGGTTGAAAAATTTAATATTCCTGTCATATCACCAGCAGCCAGTTCCCCGGCATTGGCGGATGGAGCACCTCGCAACCTGATCCCCATGGCCCCGGCAGTCGTACAGGAACATGCCCTGCTGGCTGAAGTGCTGAGGCAGGAACGCCGCAAGATTTTTGAAATTGGGGTGGGCCTGCCCTATGTGCAAAATCAGATGGATACCTTTAATCGGGCCATGACGGGATCGGCAGTTGAGCTGGTTGGGGTTGCCCAGATTGATGTCACTGCAGCTGGGGAAATTGCGGCTCAAATCCAATCCACTGAAGCGGATGCCGTCGTCTATTTTGGCGATGCGCAGCAATTGCAGCGGGTTTTGGAGGAAATGGTCTCAGCAGGACTTAACCTGCCGGTCTACTTGTTGGATACCGTGGATCCTGCCACGGTGTTGGTCTACAACCGGACCGGGATTGATATCTATCATACGTCGTTGTACCTTGATCCAAGCCTTCAGATCCCTCAACCCGATATATATCTTTTGGCTGCTGCAACGGCTGGAGGTGCGCCGCTATCTTATGAAAGTTCCCTGGCCGCTGGTCTGACCTTGAATGCACTGGCCGAGATAACCCCGCAATACATCACGCGCCGTAATTTCCTGCGGGCCATGCTGCAAATTTCGCCAAACTACCTCAGCCAACATTACCATTCGGTTTATATTTACCACCTGCCCGCGGATCAAACCGCCTGGGTATTACTGCCTACCTACAGGTGATGGCATGACACTCACCATTCAGTGCGTCTCACAAGAATTGCCAATTGGTGTTAAGACCAAGGTCAACCTGGTTTTTAACAATCCGGGAACAGCCGTACTCTATAAATTTCATGCCCGTGTCCAACATTCTCCCAACTTAATTTTGTTAAGTGACCTCACTCTCCAAATTCCGGAATTGAAGCCTGGTCAGTCCTTGCCCTGTGATCTTGAGATTCGTTGCGCATCGCCTGGTGAAATTGAAATCCGACTTGAGAAGCTGACCTGTCTGACGGGGGGCATCGTGAAAAAATTCCCGGATTACAGTTTCAAACTGACCGCAGTCTCACTGCCAGCGGCTGCATCCCGGATGATCCAGCTCAACTGTACGGCTTCTTCCCGACTACAGCAACACCAGACCGGACAATTGGAACTGATTATTCACAATGAGGGTAATCTGGACCTGGAGCAGGGCCGGTTGTTGTTTCAGGCCAACGGACTTGGGGCTCCGGAGCAAATTGATGTAGGGCGCGTGGATGGCCACAGCCGTAAACCATTCCTTGTTCCAATCACACCCGGTCAGGCAGGAGACATTCAGTGTCACTTGATCCTGTGTGGTTCTCTTGCCGGTGCCCCTTGTGAGGTTTCGGCGCCTTTTATTTTTAATGTCTTACCGGATCCGCGAGCCCAGATCACGGAGATTAAAGACAGCGTGATTTCAGGAACCGGAATTAATGTGGGTGCCACAATTGTGAATGCGACCGTTCAAACAACGCGCAGTCCTGCGACCAACACTGGTGACATTGGCATGATCTCAACCCCGCCCAACCCTGATGCGGGGCCTGCCACCGGTGTGGTCTGTCCTCACTGCAAAGCGCTGGTACCGCCCGGTAGAATTTGTGACCATTGCGGCCGGGATCTTGCCTGACGGGGATGAGAAGGGAAATCAGACATGGAAAATATACTTAAATTGGATGCCTTACCGCAGCGAATCGAAGCCAACGAGTCCTATGCGTATGAAATCTATCTGGGGGCGAACAACAGCAGCCAAATGGTGGCAAGGCCGGACAACCCCGGGGGAACCATCCGGGTTCATGTCCCGTATGATGGCAATACCTCGCTGCCAATTCGGTCGGCCATGACGATATGCAATGATTTGTCCCAAAACAGCATCCTCACTCCTGAAACGGCGCATATCGGCTGGCTGGCTGTCAGCAAACCGCGGGATTGGCAGGCAGCCCACCGCGAGGTGGTCGGATTGGAGACCATGGAAGCGGTGCGCATCCCGCTCAAGGGAGATCCAATCATCCTGCCGGAAGATTGGATCTCCGACCGGTTATGTGCCGTCAGCCAACTGGATTACCGTCCTGCCCCACCGCGATACTTTCCAGTAAGTTTGGACCTCCAAATTTGGGACAGTGCCAGTGATCATTCGGATTTTGATCGCCGTATTCCTGGCGGTGTATCCACTGTGAAAAGTGGTTCGGAATTATTGAGAATTTTGGACGCACAAATGCTTCAGGGTGGGGCACTGATGATTGATCTGGAGATTTCCGTCACCCTGCCAGCCGATATCTCGCCGGAGGAATTAACGGTCAAGTTGAAGAAACTGGAGATCAACTGGCTGGTTGTTCCCGACACCCAGGAACTTTACATCATTGACCAGGATCGTCAAACGCTGGTGGATTGGTGGTACAACCCGGAGCAGGGGACGATCGAAGCCAGCAATGTCCTCCTCACGCCCCGGGATCCTGTTTTTGGCAGCAATATGCGGCCCTACCGGGTTAATCTGAGCCTGATCCTGAGGCAGGCCAGCCGGGTTGTTTTACAGGGTGAATTATCCGGATGCCTGCAGTTGGAAGCTGCCGGATTGCTGCTCAGCGGCCGCCAGGTTGCCTGGATGGATGTTATTGGCAACCGCCGGGATGAACACCTGTATCCCACAACCACATTTCGGGCTGATTTTGAAGCTGATTTAAACAGCAAGTTTCTAAACCGCAAGGCGGCCATCTACCGCCAGTGGGCATTCCCGGGGGTGGCCTTCTCTCCCGCCCGTTTAAACGATGTTCTGACAACCCTCAGTGACTTGGGGTATCAAGTCAAACAGAATGAAATTGTCAATGGCCATGAAGCGACCGGTGTGGAAAATTCTCCCACCTTTGCCAGAATCTCCGGCACCCGGGAGGTTGTCCGAAAAGATCAGCCGCCGGTAAAAATGATCCTGGATGTATGGATGGTTCGCCTGCATCCCTCCCAAACTGAACATGAGGTGACTGACGAACGCGGCACTGTCAGGACCACCCTGATCACCAGCGACCTTTACATTCAAGTCAGGGGGTGGGCAAACTGCAGTGGGAGCCTGTTGGCTGCGGACATGGACCATTTGATGGCTTTGCTTAAACCCCGGCTCCTTTCAATTGCCACCAACCGCTAGAGGAGTGCAACCAACCATGAAAACAACCCTGGAAACTCAAGGCGCTCAACTGCGTTGTTACAAGTGCGGTTCTCCGAACATCACCAGCATCTGTCATCATTGTGGTCGCCCCATGTGCTCACACCATGGGCCGGTGAAACCATGGCTGTCATTTTTTGTGGAGAACCGTGAGTTCTCCCGGCTGAATTTGGATAATTGGCCGTTCGGCACTCATGAGGGCGCCCACTGTGAGCACCATGTCCACAGTACGGTCAATTATCGGCGGGTCATGATCATCCCTGGAATTGTGATCGGGATCATTGGATTGATCATGCTGCTTGCGGCGGGTGCAGTCACGTTCGACTGCCTGGCCAAGCTGCCCGATTCCTATCCGCTGCCCCCCTTCAACTGGGCCGAGGTATTGCGTGATCCGGTCTGGTATGTCCTGCCACCCGAGCGATTGCCATTGGGCCAATGTTACGCCCCGGAATTGCTGCAGCGGATCAGTCTAATGCTGGCAGGGTTGAGTGTGTTGATTTTTGGAGCTGCCGCCACGGTGATTGGATTCATGTTGAATCGAGAAAAGAGAGCCGATGATATTGCGGGCAATCGAGCGGATCTGCCTATCAGCCCGGCGACAGCGGGATTTGAGGTGATTGAAACAATTGTGGCTGAGTATCAATTTGGCCCGGATGGGCGGTCAACCACCCGTCTGCTGGACGAGGTTTCCGGCCGTCTCATTCCAGGTTTTCGGTTTTTACCCGGGGATGTGACCCGCATCAGTCAATATCGCGAGAAATATTCCCTTGATTCTGGGGCCTCATTGATTTTCCAGGCCGGTTTTCTGGCCTTAAAGGGGCGGATCGGTATCCACTCCATAAAATCATGCAATGATACGAAAGTCAAGTCACCCACATACCCGGAAAGATATCAGGAACGCTTGAATAACCGCATCTGGCTGGAAGGAGCTACCTCCCATCACCCATTTCTAACCGGTTTAATGGGACGCCTTGATCCCTCCTGGCCAGTCTACTACCAGTATACCGTGGACTCCCGTTCGAGCACGGCGGGGGATTGCTGGAATGGGGTTCCTGTGCGGGTGATTCCCCGGCTGGTGGAGAAGGGCAGCACTCGAACAGTCCAGATTGAAATTCAATTTAATCGCGCTCTGTTCCCCGCATTGAAACCAGCCGATGATCCGGATGCCCGAACCATTCCTGCGGACCGTGCCATCTTCCTGGACAAAGCCACACTCCAGGTTGATCCAGATCAAACGGGCAGGCCTGTGACCAACGGCATGGTGGAACTTCATACTGATGCGGAAGGGCGGATTTACAACCTGGAATGGCAGGGTCTGTGGATGCCGGTTCGGGATCAGCAGATCCTGGGGATGACCCTGCCCGAGATCCGATTTGATCAACCCGTTGCCGAAGGGGCCTGTCTGTCTGGGGAATTGGTATTCCGGATTCCCACCTCCTGGTCTGGTATTGAAGGCGTTGAGTATTTCTCTGCTTTGGGCCTGCCTGTGCCGGTCAGGACAGGATCCGCTGCCTTGCAGAACACAGTTTACACTTTTCTGGTTCTAAAAGTGCAGCTGGCCCTGCCCAAGATTCCAACAACTCAATTACTATCGCTGTCCGCCCCACAGATTGAGCGGCGTGGCGGCCCCATCCGGGAACGGGTGGACAAAATCGTGCAGGCACTTAATAACGATAATTCTGGGAGTGGTCAAGTCTATGTCCGCCGGGTGGTGGAGAATATTCCCCAGTTTGGCAGTTCTGCCACCGAGAAAAACCGTTGGGCATGGGATCTTTCAGGGCGTTACTACTACTTGACCTATCCCGTGGATTATCATCTTGTCATCTATGGGTTTGGGGATGCGCGAATGGGAAAAACCTACCTTGACATGACCGTTCAGGGACAGGTTGAGGTTGATGGCGATGAACAATCCCTGGATCGACGTTACTTGAATGAAACGTTGGAACGGTTGCGGATTCTGGCCGCCGAGGCCATTGAGGACGGACAGCAGGAGGTTGTCGAATGAAAACCATCTGGATGCGGATTAAATCAATTTTCCGCGAGTTGTTTACAGAGGCCACGCCACCAGCAAAGGTTGAGACTTTGGCTGAGGATCTCCGGTCTGACGATCTCATTCAGGTTGATAAAAACTCAGAGGGGGCAATTTATGAACTGGCCCCACGTTCCCGTAAAATCATAGTAGCCTGCGGATCCTGCGGTGTGCGCCATGAACTTAACGCCGTTTGTGCCGACTGTGGCAAGCCCCTCTGCAGTGATACCGTTAACTGCCTCCATAAACGCTATGATTCACGCCTCGCACGCTATCTGGTCGTTTGCGATTCTTGTCAATAACCCTCACATATATGGGGTTTGAAACTTTGATTACCAAGCCACACCTCCGGCAGACGGTTGGAATGATTTTACTGTTTTCAATTTTGATTGCCGGATGTGTTGGCGGTGGGGTTGCGCCTGCCCCAACGCCGACCATAAAACTTGTCCTGCCTACAATTGGTGCAGATTCGCCCGCCAACGATATCACTCCTGGCCCCATCCATGGGTTAACACCACTGGATCCACCAGACATCACTACATTGACCCCAACTTCAACCTTAACGGCGACCCCATCTCCTGAATTGGGTTGGGCCATCCAGACCTTGGATTCACAATCAAATGTTGATGGCTTTTTCAGCCTTGCTGTTGACAGTCAGGGCAATCCCCATGTTGCTTATCTGAATGAAATCAGCCAAAACCATGAGGTGTTACTCTACAATACCCGTCAGGGAGGAACGTGGCTGTCCCGGTCCATTCCGGTCTTGAATAACGCAGATATGCAGACAATGGGGCAGCGGGCAGGATATATGGCCTCCCTTGCCATTGACCCGGGGGATGTTCCGCACGTCAGCTACCTGGTTCTGGATACCCGGCGGGTTTTTGTATCGTCAAGAATCGGTAGCGGCTGGGACCCCACTCTGGTTGAGGTTCTTAATACTGACCGCGGCGCCGCGCTGACAGATATGGATACCTCCTTGGGGATAGGCGCAAATGGCGATATGCATTTGGTGACCCCCGATCCGGATCAAGGATATTTACTTAAGTATTATGTAAACCAGACCGGGGCCTGGGAGGAAGTTGAAATCACACCGTCCGTTTGGGTGAATCCGGCTGGGGTGACCATTCCATTAGCCGTATATGGGGATGTGGCCAGCGTGGCGTATTATGATAACGGCCTGTATTATCTGTCGCTGGTTGAGGGCCAGGCTCCCCAACCGGTCGACCTGGGAGCCACTGTTGGATTGATGCCTGCCCTGGCATTTGATGTCCAAGGGAGCCCTCATATTGTCTATTATGATGCGGGTAATCTTCAACTCAAGCATGCCTGCCTGAGGGAAGCAACCTGGGAGATTGATGTGGTTCAAACGAACATTAAAGTTGGCCGATATCCTGGCATTGCCATTGCCCCGGATGGTGGTATTCATCTCAGTTATTACGACAAAAATAACGGGGATTTGCTGTATGCTTATCAGCGCCCTGGAGGAACCGAATTTGACATAACTGTTGTCGACAGCCCGGGTACGGTGGGAACGTTCAGCTGCATCGGATTGAATGCGGACAATCGCCCGATGATCATTTATTTCGATGATGATCATAAAAACCTCAAGTTCGCCGAACTGGTTGTAAGGTGACGCGGGTTTTGTATTCTGTTTAACCCTGATTGGCAATCTGATCGTGATTGGCAGTCTGATCGGCGGATAATAATTCTCTCAACGGCCCTTGAGAAATGAGCATCGGGATTATAATAAATCATCCCAATTGTAAGACATCGTGGGGAGACCATTGCCGTGTACAAGCCATCAACAATCCGCCGGAGTTTGTAAATGCATCAACTAGGTAAGTATGAAATTATTGAAGTTATCGGAAATGGGGCCACCGCGGAAGTTTATCGTGCCCGTGACACGGTGCTGGACCGAGAGGTGGCCCTCAAAGTTTTACACCCGGCATTGGTAATTGATGTAACCGCTTTTGAGCGGTTTCTTCAAGAAGCCCGGGCTGCAGCCGGGTTATTCCACCCGAATATTGCCACTGTTTTGGATACGGGTGAAGCCGAAGGCCGCTTCTACATTGCCATGCGTTATGTGGATGGCCGCTCATTGGACAAAATTCTGGCAGACGAAGGTCCCCTTACTTCTGCCGAGGTTCTTAAATTGGCCGATCAGATCGGCGGCGCGCTACAATTTGCTCATCAAAAAGGATATTTACATCGAGATGTAAAACCAGCCAATATTGTTCGCTCGAGTGATGGCGATTACGTGCTGACAGATTTTGGCCTGGTTCGTGCCATGATGATTACGGGAATAACCACGCATACGGGCGCTGTGTTAGGGACACCGGCCTATATTCCACCCGAAGTCTGGCGCAATCAACCTGCCAGTCCGGCCATGGATCAATATGCCCTGGCCTGTGTCTTGTATGAGGCTTTGACCGGTAAGGTTCTTTTTATCGGCGATACCCCGCCAGCGATTATGACCGCTCATGTCCTGGATGGTCCGGGTAGTTTGGCTGATATCCCCATTCAATGGAGGGGCCCGCTTCAGCGTGCCCTTGGTAAAGATCCCCGGGATCGTTATGCCGATATGCGGGCTTTTCTGGCAGATTTGTCCATCCCCAATCCATCCGTTGCCCCACCGGTTAATGTGCCACCGCCACCTATGGTTCCAGTCAGGCCTCAGATCAATCAGCTGCCAGATACACAACCAGATCCCCAGGAAATATTGCAGAAAAAACCGGAGGCAGGGTCTTCTCAACCCAATGCCGGGCAGTCCAGGGGCAAAATATTCTGGATAGCTGGTGGCGCCTTGGCAAGTGTGACGATATTATGTATCTTGGTCATTGTCCTGACTCAATGGGGTTCAGGACTGCTGGGGCAAAGTGGTTCAGATTCTCCAATGATATCTTGGACGACAATCCCGACAGATGAAATTTTATTGGAAAATAGCTCACCAACGGCGGCTCTTCCTTTGGTTACCAATACACCGGTTGGGTATCCATCACCTACTCTCCCAACAATGCCAACCAATACGCCCATTGTCCGGATGACTGCAGCGAGTGCTACTCCCCGCCCAATCACCACATCGGCATCCGGCCCCATACCGCTAATAGTTTGTAAGCTGGAGACAAAAGGGCTTTGTATTTCTTCTTTTGGCGACGTGAATGGGACCTTAATGATCACCCTGCGAAATGACACGGATTTTACAAATCAATATTCCCTAACGGTTAATGGCAGTAGTTACTATTGCCGCTCTTATCAAGTCAGTCTTAAATTCCTGTATTGTACTGGTGCCATGCAGGTGCCCAACAAAAGTTTATACGCCGAGTTTTACGAAGTAAATCCAGAGGAGCTTGTGGCAGCTGGTAATATCGTCATCCCACCGATCTCGCCGTCCACGGCCACCCCCCGGCCAACGGATAAACCTGATCCAGAGACCTACCCTTAGCCTAAATTTTTCAATTATTCCCACTTTTCATGGACACTGTCCTTTGGGAAATTCTTCAATCCGGCTTTCAAGTTCTGGGCGCTGATCACCCGATTCTTCTCGTTGCCGCCCTGACCTCATTGCTACCGTTGGGATTGTGGGTGGCATTGTTGTTGTACCGATATGGAGCGGTGTGCGATGCCGCGGTGTTGTTGAGCAGTGGGCTGTGTGGCGGGCTT
>DAOQTN010000015.1:0-16812 GCA_035340555.1 Anaerolineaceae bacterium
GGATTTCCGGGTCAGGCACCCGGACAAAAGACAGGTTTAATTGTAATCGAGGAATCCAGGTGATTGACTTATTGCGCGGATATTCATACAATGATTATGACATGTGACGATCCACCCAAAAGTTTGGAGGTTGCCCGTGAGTAATCAACGAAAAGTCGAGCGAAAAAAGCTGATTAAGTTCACACCGGTATATGATTATCCCCAAAAACGCCTGCTGGGATATCTGGGGGACCTGACCCTGCAGGGGGCGATGATGCTGGGTGAAAAGCCCATGGCTGCCGATCAAACCCTGACATTAATGATAGCGTTTCACCAAACACCTGAGACCCCGGCCACACAGGTCATTCAATCAGCACGAGTGGCCTGGTGCCGGCAGGAAAAGGATTCCTCTTTTTTCAATACTGGGGTCGAATTTTTGAATCTGACAGCCAATAATCAAATAATTATTGAAGCTATCCTGGAACGCTACCAGTTCCGGCGCGAGCCACAGGATCTGTTTGACGAATCGCTTTAAATTTCCCTTCAGAAAAAATTTCAGAAAGGATCCGTCGCATGTGTCAATCCGCATTGTTGGTGATCGATGTGCAGCGCGGATTGTTTCAAAAATC
This sequence comes from Anaerolineaceae bacterium, assembly GCA_035340555.1. Taxonomy (GTDB): domain Bacteria; phylum Chloroflexota; class Anaerolineae; order Anaerolineales; family Anaerolineaceae; genus JAGOFZ01. The sequence continues at coordinate 609 of DAOQTN010000015.1, forward strand.
CACGCCCATCTACCACACCGAGTCCCTTCTCGACAATATTCTCACACTGGTCAACCGGGCGCAAACCGCCGGCGCTCCAATAATTTATGTGCAACATTGCGCCAACCGGGACCTGGTGAAAGGCTCTGAAGCCTGGCAACTGCATCCCCGACTGGCACCGCGCCATGTTGATCCATTGGTTTATAAAGAACATGGCAACGCCTTTGAAGCCACCCCCCTGCGGGAAATATTAACCGAGAGACGGGTAGTCCGTCTGGTTGTCTGTGGTCTGGTAACCCATGGCTGTGTTAAAGCCACCTGCCTGGGTGCACTTGCGCTCGGCTATCCACTGACTCTGGCAGCTGATGCACACAGCAGCTACAGTCAAAAGGCGGACCAGTTGATTACAGAGTGGAACGCTAAACTGCAGGCTGCCGGAGCAGTATTGCAGCCAACGGCTGAGATCGCCTTTGATTGAGGATGGGGGGGGCACGGATTGTTTTTCCAGCATGATCTCACGGCATGATTTCACAGCATGATCTCACGGCATGATTTCACAGCATGATCTCACGGCATGATTTCACGGCAAAATTTTGCAGCACAGTATTCCAAGACCATTTCCCTGCTGAATAAAACAAGATCATTTCCCAGTCGATATTACCGGACCATTTTACAGCTCAATATCACAAGGCCATTGCACAGCCTGGTAATACAGCATAATTATGATATTTGACAGTCAGATGGATGAAGATTGCAACAATGTCATTCAGTCCGCTGTGTCATAAAATGAAATGGAACAGCGGCGCATACTTCGCAGTTCATCCCCGCCAGCTCTGTAGCTCATCACCGCGCCGCTTTTTGTTTTAATGTCCCCCACTCCTCCCAAAAGAGATTATTCCCATGAAAAACCGCTCTCTCCTCATGATTCCGGGCCCAATTGAATTTGATCCAGCCGTGCTAACGGCACTGGGGGCACCCACCACCAGCCATCTGGACCCAGGCTTTATTGAAGCCTTTGGCCAGGCACTGGAGCGCACCCGCATCCTCTTTCAATGCCCGGATGGGCAGCCGTTTGTGCTGGCAGGTACCGGCACCCTGGGCATGGATGGGGCCTGCGCCAATCTGATTGAATCCGGTGATATCGCTCTGGTGGTCAACACCGGCTATTTCGGTGACCGCATGGGCGTCATACTGGAACGCTACGGTGCGCAAGTCACCCATGTCCGGGCAGTACCTGGTGGTCACCCCACGCTGGAAGAGGTGGAGCGTGCCCTGCAGGGGGGCAGCTACAAGGTCATGACCATCACCCAGGTGGACACCTCAACCGGTGTACTGGCAGATGTCCGCAGCCTGGCTGCTCTGGGCCAACGCTACGGTACACTGGTGATTGTGGATGGCGTTTGTTCACTCGCCGGTGAAGAACTGAACATGGACGCCTGGGGGGTGGATGTCGCTTTCACCGCTTCCCAGAAGGCTGTCGGCGTGCCGCCAGGACTGGCACTGCTGGTGGCCGGGCCTCGTGCATTGAAGGCTCTGAACGCGCGTAAAACACCGGTTGGCAGTTACTATTCTGATTGGAATAACTGGCTGCCGGTTATGGAAGCCTACGAATCCCGCAAGGGAGCCTATTTTGGCACTCCGGCGGTGAATTTGGTATTCGCGCTTCAGGTCAGCCTGGGACAAATCTTGCAGGAGGGATTGGCGGCGCGCTTCGCCCGCCACGAACGTATCAGCCGGGCCTGCAAGGCTGGCATTGCGGCCCTAGGGCTGGGGCAGGTGCCGCTGAATACCGCCATCGCGGCACATACCATGACCGCCCCACGTTTTCCGGTTGGCATCAGCGGTGCAGATCTACTGCCAAAGATTGCCAAAGCTGGCATCACGCTGGCGGGGGGCCTCCATGCTGCCATCAAGAATGAATATTTTCGCATCGGACATATGGGAGCGGTAACTCCCGGTGACGTGCTGGCAACCCTTGGGGCCATCGAGACCGCATTGACGGCATGTGGTCACCCCATTGAGTCCGGTGTGGCCTTGGCGGCAGCCCAAAAAGAACTTTTACCCCGGGATTGACGGCTGGCACCGGACGTTGTCCGGAACAAAACCCGGCATCTCACAGACCAATCGTCCCCGCCACGGCTGACGGGGACGGCTGCGTTTGAACAGGGCTACCGCTGTGAATTTTCAAACTCCAGCTTGACATAACAATCCGACTGCGCGAAAATAAGTAGCGAGCGTTCGCTATTTATAAAGGAGAACTTATGACCCCGCGCAGTTCCCGCATCGAAAGTAAAGCCACCCGCTCTCGAGTGATGGAGGCGGCCTTTCAACTCTTTTTGGAGCAGGGTTACCATGGCACCGCCCTGCGCCAAATTGTGGCTCGCGCCGGTGTCACCATGGGGGGCATTTACAACCATTTTGCCAGCAAAGAGGAATTATGGGTGGCTGTATTCCTAGGCAGGCACCCGCTTAATCAACTTGCCCCATTGATGCAGCAGGTGGAGGGGGAGACCATCACAGCGGCGGTGCATTCTGCCGCCCGATTGATGGTTGCCGAACTGGGGCGGCAGGATGAGTTGGTCAAATTGATGATGATTGAGGTGGTTGAGTTCAACGGGCGGCATATGCCCATGTTGATGGATCTGGTGCTCCCCGCCTTCATGGAAACCGGTCAAGTCATCTTCGCCAAAACCGGCAGACTGCGCCCACTGCCCATGCCAATTCTAATCCGGGCTTTCGTCGGCCTGTTTTTTTCCTATTATATGACCGATAAAATGATCCCGCCCCAGTTCCAATCCGTATTCGGCTCTGACAGTCTGTCAAACTTTGTGGATGTGTACCTGCATGGTATTCTGGTCTCCTCTGAGGAGGCCTCCAAGGAGCCCGCATGAACAACCGTTTGCGTGCCTTGATCCGCAAAGAGTTCATCCAGGTGCTGCGCGATCCACGCACCCTGGTGTTGATTTTTGTACTGCCGGTGATGATGCTCTTTCTGCTGGGCTATGCCGCCACCAATGATGTGCGCAACATCGCCCTGGCTGTATTCGACCAGGACAATTCAGCCGCTTCGCGGGCACTGCTGGCCGCTTTACGCGCCTCCGATTATTTCCGCACCGAGGCGGTGGTCAGTTCCGAGGCTGAATTACGCGCCCTGATGGACCGGAATGCCGTCCGGGCCGGCGTGATCATCCCCCCCGACTATGGCCGCGAACTTTCTGCCGGGCGCACCGGCCAAGTGGCCTTCGTGATTGACGGATCGGATCCCACGGTGGCCAACACCGCCCTGTCTGCAGCCACTCTGGCCGGACAATCCATTTCGGCGGATATTTTGACGGCCCGCCTGGCCAGTCGCGGGCAAAATTTCGTCCTGCTCCCACCGGTGGAGATTCGCACCCAGGTCTGGTACAACCCTGGATTGATCAGTGCCCATTACATGATTCCCGGCATGATTGGCATCATCCTGCAATTTTTGGCAACATTGATGACGGCCACCTCCATTGTGCGGGAGCGTGAGCGCGGCACCATTGAACAGCTCATCGTCACGCCGCTGCGGCCCTGGGAACTGGTGGTCGGCAAGTTGACCCCCTATGTGCTGATTGCCTTCCTCGACACACTGGAGGTCTTGTTTGCGGGGGTACTGATCTTTGGCGTGCCCATCAATGGCAGTCTGGGGTTGTTGCTGGCACTGACTGCGCTCTTTTTGATCACCACACTCGGCATCGGGTTATTGATTTCCACAATTGCCAACACCCAGCAGGAGGCCATGTTGACAACCCAATTCATGCTGTTGCCATCCATTTTTCTGTCAGGGTTCTTTTTCCCGCTGGCAGCCATGCCTGATTTCCTGCAGTGGATCAGTTATGTGATCCCGCTGCGTTATTTTCTCGTCATTGCCCGGGGGGTTGTGCTGAAGGGGGTTGGGCTGGAAGCCATGTGGCCCGAAGCCGCCGCCCTGGCAGTGTTTGGGCTGGTGGTGATGACGGGCGCAGCATTGCGCTTCAAGAAGCGGCTGGATTAAGGTCTGGATAATAATTTTGATTTTTCCGAGGTTCCCATGAATCATAAAATGACACGCATACTCCCCATTTTGGCTCTGGTCGTCATCGGGTTGATTGTCGGTGGTTACTGGATCAGCCAGACCACCAAGGCCAAAGCCGCCCAAACTGTTTCGGGCACAATGGAGGCGGTGGAAGTGCATCTGGCCGCTGAGGTGGGCGGGCAAGTGGTGGCCGCTCCGGTGGCAACCGGTCAAACCGTGCAGGCCGGTGACGTTCTGTTGCAATTGGACGACAGCTTGCTGGTATTGCAGCGGAGCCAGGCCGAAGCTGCTCTGACTGCGGCCAAATTGAATGCCGTTGCAGCCGAATCCAGTGCCCAGTTGCTGGCGGCTGGACCATCTGTCGAACAACTGGCTACGGCTCAGGCTGTGATTGACCAGGCCCAAGTGGCTGTATCCGCGGCCCAGGCCACCTATGATGCCCTGCCAGAACTGCTTCAAGACACCACTGACGGACAGGCCCTGAAGCTCAAACTGGATATGGCTCTGGCCGCGCGCAACGTGGCACAGGCACAGTATGATCAACTGGCTGCCGGGGCCCGCCCGGAACAAATCGCATCGGCCCGGGCTCAGGCCGCAGCCGCAGGAGCCCAGGCGGATGCCGCCGAGGCGGCCCTGGCCTTGCTGGATCTCCAAATCAGCCGGTTAACCCTCACTGCTCCGGTGGATGGTATCGTCCTGGAACGGACCATCGAGCTGGGTGAACTGGCTGTACCCGGTGCCACTCTCTTCGTTATTGGCCAGTTGGATGAACTAACATTGACCATTTTCGTCCCTGAAGATCGTTATGGCGGCGTCGCCTTGGGACAAACCTATACCTTAACCGTGGATTCTTTTCCAGAGGAACAGTTCACCGGCGAAGTAATTTACATCGCCGATACCGCCGAGTTCACCCCGCGCAATGTGCAAACCGCCCAGAGCCGCCGCAACACGGTCTATGCCATCAAGCTGGCGTTGCCCAACACCGGTGGGCGTCTTAAACCCGGCATGCCTGCAGATGTGCTGCTGGGCCGGTAAAGGACGTCTCCCATGGCGCTGCTGGAAGCGACCAATTTGTATAAATCATTTGGGAATATCCCTGCCCTGGCCGGCGTCAACCTGATGCTGACCGCCGGCGAAATTCATGGTCTGGCCGGACCGGATGGCGCCGGCAAGACCACACTGCTGCGGTTGTTGTGTGGAGCATTACGTCCCGACACAGGAGATGTGACCATTGGTGGTGTCCCATTGTCCCGTCACCCAGAACAGGCTCGTGCACACTTGGGCTATCTGTCTCAGCGATTCTCGCTGTACGAAGATTTGACCGTGCTGGAAAATCTGCGCTTTTTCGCCGAACTGCGCGGCCTGCCCGCCGCCCGGTGGCAGCCGCGTTCCGAATGGGCCCTCAATTTTGTCGGATTAACCTCCTTCAGTGGGCGGCTGGCGGGGCAGCTCTCTGGTGGCATGAAGCAGAAACTAGGGCTTGCCACGGCATTGATATCCTCTCCGGAACTACTTTTATTGGATGAGCCCACAACAGGGGTGGATCCCGTGACGCGCCAGGATTTCTGGCAGCTTATTTTACGTCTGGTGCAGACAGAGCATGTTGGTGTACTGTTGAGCACCCCCTATATGGATGAGGCCAGTCGCTGTCACCGGGTAAGTTTTCTGAGGCGCGGTCTATTGATCGCCACTGACACGCCCGCGGCATTGCGCGAAACACTGTCCGGGCAGGTGGTTGAACTGCGCGGTGAGCCGGCGGGGGCATTGGTGGTACTGGCTCGCGCCGATGAGGATGTCACCTCAGCCTGGCGCTTTGGTGAGGCGTTGCGACTGGGGGTGCGGCCCGGGTCAGCTGCAGCTGTCTGCAGCCGGCTCCGTCAAATCATCCCCGCTTCAGGGGGTACCCTGATAACAATTTCCCCGGTTGAACCTTTACTTGAAGATGTTTTTGTCCATTATGCAACTGCAAAGGACAGGGCATGAGCGCAGTAATTGTTACCGAACATCTAACCCGTCGATTTGGCGATTTTGTAGCCGTCGATGATGTCTCCCTGACAGTCGAATCCGGACAGGTGGTGGGGTGCCTGGGACCAAATGGATCTGGCAAGACCACCACTATCCGCATGCTGTTGGGGTTACTGCGGCCCAGTGCCGGCAAAGCCAGCGTGCTGGGTTTTGATTGCACAAGACAGGCCGAGATCGTCCGCGCTCGCGTGGGCTATATGTCACAAAAGTTTTCACTCTACCAGGAATTGACTGCCCGGGAAAATCTGGCTTTTTATGCCGGATTGTATGGGGTCACAGACCCCCAACGGGTGATCGGGATTTTGGCTGAGCTGGATCTGACCAGCGTTGCCGAGTTGCCGGTGCAGACGCTGTCAGCAGGTTGGAAACAACGCCTGGCACTGGCCACCGCCCTGGTACACCGTCCAAACTTGTTGATCCTCGATGAGCCCACCAGCGGGGTTGATCCGGTCGCCCGGCGCACGTTTTGGGATCTGATTTACGACCGGGCGGCACAGGGGATCACCGTGCTGGTCACCACGCATTACATGGACGAGGCCGAGTACTGTGAGCGCCTCGCGGTAATGCGCTCCGGCCGGCTGTTAGCATGGGATTCCCCGGCCGTACTCAAAGCAAGGCTGCCCGGACCGGTCTGGCAGGTGACAGCCGAACCACTCGAGGTGGCTCTGGCAGCACTGCAGGACCGGCCCGAGGTACTGCGGGTGGGATTGGACAGTGACGCCTTGCGGGTGATCACTCAACCGGAAACCACCGTCGCCGATCTACAGCATGCCATCACCTCTGCTGGGGTGGCAGTCAGCCGGATCTCACCGGTCAGACCCACGCTTGAGGATGTCTTTCTGATGTTGGCCGGCTGACATCATACGCGGGCTGTGACCGCGCAACAAGTCATCAAGTCGTTGCCTGGGTCCGTCACCCCCAAGATCTGATCTGGCCGGTTGACACCAGGGCCACTCCGACCAACAGGCTTGTTGGAAGAACCCGCATCACCATTTTTCACCCAGATCCTTCAAGGTATTCATTGCATCTCCGCGCATAAAGCCATCCAAATGAGGGTCCCGGCAGGCCCGGCGCAAATAGGGAATCGCCCGCCGGTCTTTAAATTTTTGCATCGCAATCCGAAATTGCCGCCAAAACTCAAAAGAATTAGGGTATTGACGGAGCAGGTGGAGCAATCCATCCATGGCGCGGGGATCACCACTATCGATCAAAACAGACATGACCGGCTCAAGAGCAGCTGCCAGACGAGTGGCATCTTCCCGACAGATCAATTTCACCAAAGCCGGCACAACGGTCGGGCCAATCCGAGTCAGGGCATCCCGGGCATCACGCCGGGTGGTATCCCGCAATTCATATGTAACGCCACTCAATTCGCCTTGTTCATCAACGCCGTAAACTGGGCATAGTTCATTATCTTTAACCGTCCAGCTGCGCAGCAGATCCACCAGTGGACCCACTGCAGGTGTCCCGATGGAGACCACCCGCGCAAAATCATTACAGTAAAGGGCGGCGACTGCACCAGCCGCATCATCGCCAGGCTGCCAACCCAGATCATTCAATGCCTTGAATGCAGCCTGTGATTCGGCCCCTGGAAATGACTTCAGCATCAGGTTCACCAGGCCCCGGACATCTTTTCGGGCGACCAGGGTGTCCCGGGTTGGCAGGGTGAATAAATGCAATGGCACGATAAACCTCCAGAAGCATAATCCGTCGTCAGACCTGCGAGCGTGGTCCGGGGAGACGCCAGTTATAGCGAGATGAGATCATCCGAAAGGCAAATGTAACCAAAATACTGGCAATGGTTGCCAGCCAGAGCTGGGCGCCGAGCCTTTCCAGCCCGATATAAACCCACGCCCCGACAAACGAGCAAGTGGCGTACAATTGTGTATCCTTGACGAAGATGGTGGGGATCTCATTGCAGGTGATATCACGTAGAACACCCCCAAATACACCGGTCACCAGACCCATTAAAGCAGCAATAAACACGGATGTTCCCTGATCCAGTGCGCGAGCGGCGCCCATCACCGTGAAAGCACCCAGCGCCAGCGCGTCAGGGATCAGGATGGAACGGGCCGTCAATTTAAGCAGACGGGTGGAATAAAACGTCAGGATGGCCACAGCAAACCCCAGCAGGGGAAAACCGGGCTCTTTGACCCAGAAAACCGGCGCCCGCCCCAACAGGAGATCCCGCAGGGTGCCGCCGCCCAAGGCGGTGATCAGCGCCACCGTTGTGGCTCCGACAACATCCATATCCTTGCGGCGCGACTCAAAAACGCCGGACACCGCTCCGGCACTCACGCCGAGGTAGGCAATGACAAGGATAATCAGGTCAAGATTCATTGCCGCGATTATACTCGATACCAGAAACCTCCATGGGACCGCAAATCGTCCTTAAAAATAACGTTACTTTGGAAGGATCGTTGGCTCAAAACGTATGTCACCCTGGAGTGTCTCCCGCCAGCTGATGGGCTGATTCCAAGAATGATCTCATCCGGCAACAGAGCAGAACGACATAGAAACCGACACCCGGACCGACACCCGGTCGGAAAACCAACCGGATAAACTCGAAACCCGGATTTGAATTGCGGGTATAATTAATTGAGGTGTAATGGCACACCCCATATTATCCATATCGATGATTTTTCGTTGAGGCTAACCATGACTGAGTCACGCCCAACCGTATCCTATGGCTTGTTTAGCAAACAACCACTCAGAACCTGGCTTCCGCAGTTGATCACTTTTGGCTATTTGCTCATTGTTGCGGCAACGTTTGTGTTGACGCCCATTCTGGCGTCACGCTGGTTGAACGTTCCCTTCCTCGGGGGCTTTGTTGAACAATCCATGGTCTTCAACGGCACCCGTCCGGCAGACCCGGCTTCCAATTGGTCCGCGGTTGACCAAAACCTGCTCTTCGGGAATCGACTGCAAAAGGTTGAGGGTCAGCCTGTGGAGAATGCCGCCCAACTTCGCGACATCCTGATGCAGCACAGTTATGGTGACACCATCACGATTACCGTGGAAACGCCGGAGTTTGTGGTCAAAGATTACCAGATCACGCTGATTCGCTTCCCTTTCAACGATCGGATGACCTTCTTTTATCTGTTGTATTTGATTGGATTGGTTTATCTTGGGGCTGCGGTCTGGATTTTTGCCCTGCGACGCAACGACTCCAGCGCCCGGGCATTTGCGCTATTTGCCTCTTCGCTGGCAATGGGGATTTCAACCATTTATGATCTTAGCACGAGTCATGTCCTCTCACCGCTTTGGATACTGGGATTGACCATTGCCGGCGGCGGGCTTTTTCACCTGGCTTTCCTTTTCCCCTCCCAGGCCGACATTAACCGCAAGATCCCCTGGCTGCGCTATTTGGGTTACTTCATCGCCATCGCCCTGGCTGTTTATGCCTGGATCCAAATGTATGCAACCAGTGATCCCCGGATTTATGCAAAGGCATGGTCCTACGCCTATGCCTTTGCTGGCGCCTGTATTGCCTTTGCTCTGGGATGGTTTACGCTGCGGTATTTCCGTTCCGAGTCACCGCTGGAGCGCGATCAAATCCGCTGGGTCCTGCTGGGCAGCGTATTTTCTTTTCTTCCCGCCGCACTTTGGTTGATCGCCACACCCTTCCTGGGGGATGACCTGCATTTTTCCCCCTACCTCGTTCTTCCGTTGATTATCTTCCCCCTGGCAGGTGGATACGCCATCCAGCGGCACCGCCTGCTCTATACGGATTATGTGTTCAGCCGGGCTCTGCTTTACGGCGCCATGGCTATTTTGGTAGCAGTCGGGTACGCCCTGCTGGTTTCCGGGCTCAGTCTGGGGCTGGGTACATTACTGGCGCCCAACATGCCGGTTTTCCTCGGCCTGACCTTTTTTATTCTGGCCCTGTTGATCCTCCCCCTGCGCCAGGGATTGCAGAATTTAATTGATCGGCTGTTCTTCCGCGGCTCCCGGGCTTACCAGGAATCTCTCAAAACATTCAGCGGTGATCTAACCCAAGCGGTGGACTTGAATGATATTGTCCGGGTACTGCGCCGTTATGTGGAGCGCTCCCTGCAGCCCGGTCATTTGCACATATTTCTGTTTGACCCGCTCAATGAGCAATATGGTCCTGCACCTGATCTGGCCGGGAAACCCACAACCGACCTGCGTTTCAGCCCGGTCAGCCGGTTGGTGCAGGCCCTGGGTGATCAGCATACCCCGCTCTATCTGGGCAGCACAATGGATTTTCCAGCCGCTTTACAACCGGAACAGGCGCGTATTCACCTACTAAACGCCATCCTGTTCATCCCGCTTCCGGGTCGACAGCGGCTTGCCGGCTGGCTGGCACTGGGTCCGCGACAGTCAGGGGAGCCCTACACCTCCCGCGAACTCAGTTTCCTGGAAGCCCTCAGTGATCAATCGGCCCTGGCCATCGAGCGCGCCCAGGTGGTTGATAATCTGCAACGCCGGGTGCAGGAAATGAATGTATTGACCCGCGTGGCTCAAGGCGTGAACATTACCATCACCCTGGATGACATTTACGAATTGACCTATGCCCAGACCACCCAGATCATCCCGGCCGACGAATTTCGCTTGATGCTGACTGACCCAGAAAGCAAAGCCCTGATACAGGTATTTTTCGTCAAAGACGATGAACGCCTGAGCCACCAGGAAAATATCGTTATTCCGCCCGGGCAAACCCTGGAACAGGAAGTGATCCGGCAGCGCCGCAGCACTGTGACTGATGATTACAACAAAGAATGCCAACGACGCGGTGTGGTGCTACCCCAGAGTGATATGTTCGCCTGGATGTGTGTCCCACTGAATACCGGTGCTGAGACGATTGGTGCCCTCAGCCTGGGCAATCGAGACCCCAACGTGACCTATACCCAGGAACAGCTCAATCTGCTACAGGCTGCGGCCGATCAGGTGGCCGGAGCCATCACCAAGGCCCGCCTGCTGGGAGAAACCGAACGGCGTGCCCGGCAGCTGTCAACGTTGAATGACGTGACCCGTCAGTTGACATCCACCCTGGAAACCGAGCCCTTGCTGCAAACAATTTTGCAAAATGCAGTCGAAATTTTGGGCTGTGAAGCCGGCAGTTTGCTGCTTGTTGACCCGCAGACTGATGAACTGGTCTTCCGGGTGGTTTCCGGCCCGGTGGCTGGGGATCTACTCAACAAACGGCTGCCGCCCGGCAGCGGTGTGGTGGGCAAGGCGGTACGCAGCAAAGCCCCCGTCATTGTTAATGACACCCGGACTTCTGCGGACTGGGCCTCTGACCCGGATAAACAGACCGGGTTCAAGAGCCAATCGCTACTGGCTGTCCCGTTGATCGTCAAGGAAACGGTCATCGGCGTGCTGGAGGTTATCAACCACCTGGATGGTTCGTCGTTTGGACGTGATGACCAGGACCTGTTGACGGCATTTGCCGCCCAAGCGGCGATCGCCATTGAAAATGCCCGTCTCTATACCCTGACCGACCAGGCTCTGGCTGCCCGTGTGGAGGAACTCTCTGTCATGCAGCGGATTGACCGCGAACTGAACACCACCCTGGATACCGCCCGGGCCATGCGCATCACGTTGGAATGGGCCTTGCGCCAATCCGGTGTGACAGCCGGGTTGGTGGGATTGATCTCCCCGGAAGGCTTGCAGATTGTTACCTCCCAGGGTTACACATCTGAATTGACCCCCTACGAACAGGAATACGTCCCCCTGAAAGCCTATGCATTGGTTGAGATTGTTGCCGACGGACAGCCTCAACGGCGGATCCTGGCTGATAACCAGCGTGGTTTCTTGACCAATGTCCGCAGCCAAGCTGTTTTCCCAATCCGGCGGGAAGGGGCCACCAATGGTTTGATCATTCTGGAGAGCACTGATGAGACCTCCGTCAGCGACGAGGCCCTCAACTTCCTGCTGCGTCTGCTGGATCATGCTTCAATTGCCATTGCCAATGCCCAGTTGTATGCCGCAGTGCAGGCAGCCAACGTGGCCAAAAGCGAATTTGTATCTTTCGTGGCTCACGAACTAAAAAACCCGATGACCTCCATCAAAGGGTATACCGAACTTTTAGCCGTGGGTGCCGTAGGCCCCATTACAGAACCCCAGGCCAACTTCCTGGCTACCATCCGTACCAACATAGACCGCATGAACACCCTGGTCTCTGACCTCAATGACCTGTCAAAGATTGAGGCCGGCCGCATGCGTCTGGACTTCAAGGCCACCCCGGTGCCGGATCTGGTCGAAGAGGTGCTACGCTCCCTGCGTAAACAGATAGAGGAAAAGGAACAAACCCTGCACGTGGAACTGCCCGAAAACCTACCACAACTCTGGTGTGACCGCAGCCGGGTGGTCCAGGTGCTGGTCAACCTGGTCAGTAATGCCCACAAATACACGGAGAAGGGTGGCGAGATCTTTGTTGGCGCTGAACGCTGCGCCAATCAATGGGATCCCGAAGGTGTGGCTGAAGTGGTGCACATTTGGGTGCGAGATTCCGGCATTGGTATAACACCTGAAGACCAGGCCAAGATTTTCCAAAAGTTCTTCCGCTCAGAAGACCCCAAAACGCGCGAGGTGCCCGGCACTGGCTTGGGACTGAACATCACCCGCAGCCTGGTGGAGATGCAGGGCGGGCGCATTTGGTTTGAAAGCGAATTCCGCAAAGGCACCACATTCCACTTCACTGTGCCAATTGCTGAAGAATAGGAGGACACCATGAGCAGCATCACCGCCGCCTGGGCAGTTGGACAAGGATTGGATGGACGCGAAGCCGCCCAGAGCGCAGCTCAAAAAGCGCTCACCCAATTGGGCGCCACCCGCCCGACATTTGGGGTGGCTTTTGTCTCCGAAGAGTATGTGATCGCCGACGCACTGGGCAGCCTGACCGATGTACTGGGCAATATGCCGGTCTGGGGCTTTGGCACCTCCTGTCCACTGACTGCCGGCGGGGAACAACCCCGCTCGGTTGTGATCGGCCTGATGGCTGGCGGTGATCTCAAGGCGCGCCCATTTTGGGCAGCCGACTATGTCCAGGATTCCGTCGCTGCGTCTGCTGCCCTGGCCCAGGCCCTGCAAACCGCCCCCCCTGTGGCAGCGGTATTGCTGGCCTGTGACGGGGTGCGCGGCGACCCCACTCCAATCGCCAGCACCCTGGAAGCGGTGGGGTTGGCAGCAGGTTGCCAACCCGATGGTGATATTCGTCTGGGCAAGACATTTCAATTCGCAGGCACCAGTGGCGCATTTGGGGGATTGGGTGCGCTGCTGCTGAGCGGGAAAATCAAGCTGGGGGTGGGATTGGGCCACGGCTGGGCTGATGTTGGGGTGCATCTGCCTGTCACACAAACTCGTGGCAACTGGATTCAAGAGCTGGACAACCTGTCTCCAGCTGAAGCCTACGGACGATCTTTTGGCTACCCAGCCCGGCAATGGGGATTTCCCCCGCTTAAAGACTTGGCGCGGCTTTATCCCCTGGGCCTTGCCCAGGGTGAGCAGCTGGTGCTGCGAGCCCCGGTGCATGTGGAGGTGGACGGCAGTTTTCGCATGAGCATTCCGGTGGCTGAGGGCACTGTCGCCCGAATAATGGTGGGCAGCCCGACTGGCTGCCTGGCAGCTGCACGCACCGCTGTGAAGGATGCCCGCAAGGGATTGGGGAAATCGAAGCCGGTGCTGGGTCTGGTGCTGGTGGACCGCGCCTGGCGGCAGCTTTTTGAGCTGAACCCGGGGCAGATTATGCAAACCCTCTCGACAGAGCTGGATGGGATACCGCTGATCGGCGCCTATACGCTGGCGCAGATCGCCCGTCCCAGTGCCAAAACCGCCCCTGTGTTGCAAAACCAGCACCTGCTGGTGGCGCTCTTTGGCACAGGTAGTGGAGAATAGCCGAATCCGGGATTTGGGATTGCAGATTGAAGATTGGAGCGTAGGCGCGCCGAGCATGCTGATGGCGAATCTGGGAGGGATGAATATGAAAAAATGGGCTGTAAAGTTCGGAGCGGTTCTGCTGATTTTAGGCAGCATCAACAGCTGCAATCTGTCCCCTTCCCAAGAGGCTGCCACAACTGTGCCCACACCCAAACATCCAACACCCGAACTGCCGCTTTGTGATGGCGGCGCGTATGGGACGATTGTTACCTGGCTTGACGCCAACGCCAATGGGCTGATGGATCCGGGTGAGCTGCCCCTGTCAGGGGTTAAAGTCTGGCCTGCCGAATGGGATGAGGACTTCTATGCCTTGACGGATAGAAATGGCGAAGCCCAGATATTTCAATTTAGGCCGGGCTGCTGTGATTATTGCTGGAAAGATGTTACTGCAGGTGCTGAGGTGCCCGAGGGGTACAGCCCCACCACGCCAACCAGCATCGAGTTATCCGGCCCCGATGAAACCTATTACTTCGGCTTTGTGGCTGGACCAGGTATCCCAACCCCAACCCCCTACGCCCCCAAACTCTCCTGCGTCACTTATCCACTGGAAGGCATACTTCATAACCTGGTGACTGCACCCGATGGAACGCTCTGGGTGGGACTTTCTTATGATATTGCACAGTTCAACAGTCAACAAAACCAGTTCGTTTATTATAAAAGCCCCAAGGTGCTGGATGATCTTCTGCTGGTGGACCGTGAAAATACAGTCTGGATAAGATCGCTGGATGGACGCTTGGCTGCCCTGCACGATTCTGAATGGATAACATTTGACAATGACAGCCTGTTGACCGCGAGTATTCTAAGCCTGGGCAGCACCTCTGATGGCACCGTATGGTTTGTCGATCGTTCATCTCCTGATATCTTTGCCAGTTTTAATCCCAACTCCAATGAATGGCATGTGTATTATGATGAGTATGAGCAAGTGTTGCCGGGTTTTCAGGCTGTTCTATTCAACAATGGGACAACCTGGTTTGCTGCCTTTGATTACACTGAAAGAGATCTGAGCTTAAACGACGAATCCTTTACCTGGGAAATCACTCCGCACCACGTTTTTTCAAGTGACGAACAGATCGAAATACCCTGGTTGTGGCCCAGTGACAGCTTGATAGATTCTAACGACACACTGTGGTTTTCATACCTCTACCATTTGGTCAATTTCGTACCCCAAACAGGCGTTTGGAACACATACGATATTCCTGATCCCAGCGAGAATTATGGAGAAGCCGGTTCGGCGCAGAATGCGATGAGTCCGGATCACTCCATCTGGTTCGTCACCAGAGTCACGTACCGTTCAAATAATTACCCCATTATCTGGCGCTATTTCCCGGACAATAAGGGCTCCTGGCTGAGTTATGATGACAGAGACATCGGCCTGGGCGACATCGAATACGATCTCATCGCATTTACCGGTGACGGAAAATTATGGCTGGCAGCTGAGCATGGCCAAGCGGTATATTCATGTGAGGTCTTGAGGTAAAGGCCAGGCACCTCTCCCTCCGCCACCTGGCGGGTGGGTTGGGGTTAAAAAATTAAAAGCCAGGGCCAAGCCCCGGTTCCGCGCCATCACCGTTCCACTGCCGTGCGCAACAAGGCAACCATCAGAACGGTGGAGGGCTTATTTCTCAAAGAGGCAATCCGATGTCTGCTGTTGTGTTTGGAATTTTGCTGGCGGCTATTCTGCTGGTGCTCTTGCGCCGCAGGGAACCGGCTGCCAGTGAGGCCGCCGCCCAACACACCCCAATGCGTTGGGGCATCTTTGCCTGCAGCCTACTGGCGCTGCTTACGCTAGTCGTTGCCTGGGCCTGGCCGCGGGTTCCCGCCGCAGAGTGGCTTTTGGGCGTTTCGGTCGCCTTTACGGTTGCCACGGTGATTCTGGGCGGCGTCAGCTTGGCGCGCCGTGACCGCCGCGACCGCGGCTGGCCCACCTGGGTCGGTCTGATTGCCGGGCTGATCCCGGCCGTTTTCTGGCTCATCTTTGCCGCGGGCTATATCTTCGACGGCGGCTAACCGCCCGCTTGCCCTCTAAAAATCAACCGGCTCGCCCCTATGAGGACGAGCCGGTTATTTTTGCAACCCCTAAATCTCAAATCTGAAATCTAAAATCTCAAATTACAGATATTCCACAATCGTGGCTTCGCCCTGGCCCACGCCCACGCAGAGGGTCGCCAGGCCGTAGAACGGGCGGGGCGCCTGCGAGGCGCGGCGGCCCATTTCGTGCAGCAGGGTGGTCAGGATGCGCGCTCCCGAGCAGCCCAGCGG
>DAOQTN010000016.1:0-8399 GCA_035340555.1 Anaerolineaceae bacterium
TTACCACATTCGAGCAGAGCTTCCCGTTTTCTCCTATTTGTGGGTAATCACCACACCAATGGGCTTGAAAATATAGAACAATAGTGCTATTATTGGAACACATTCACCAGAACACCGACCAATGATGGTCACAGTCGCCCCAGGACGGCGGTCCTGCCGAACCAATTAACCGGTAAACGATTGATCAAGGAAGTGTCCAATGTTAAAAGTACAAGATATTTTTGTCCCTGTGGTCCTGTTTTGCGTGGGGCTGTTGGTCGTGGCCACCAGCCTGCTGTCCGGCCCTCAGGTTGTTGTTGAGGCGGCACCGCTTTCACCAATGGAGCAAACCGTCCCGGCCGTCCTGGTACAGCCCACGCTGCCGCAACCGTCTCCAAATGCGGCGGTCGCAACTGCCGCCGCAGCACCCGCGGCCGTGACCGGGTCTGGGTGTGCCGTCAGTTCCGCCTACCCGGAGTCTGTCCGGCAGTGGTGTGACTGGATCGAGCAATCTGCCGTGGAATACAGCCTGGACGCCAATCTGATTGCGGCTGTCATGCTCCAGGAAAGCGGCGGGGATCCGAATGCCTATTCACGAAGTGGGGCAGTTGGCCTGATGCAGGTCATGCCGCGGGACGGCCTGGCTGCCAGCTTCATGTGCAACGGGCAGCCGTGTTTTGCCGCCCGTCCCACCATGTCGGAGTTGTATGATCCGGAGTTTAATATTGCCTATGGTGCCCGGATGTTGTCCGGCTTGATTGGCCGGCGGGGCAGTGTGCGCGAAGCTCTCTTCTCCTATGGCCCAATTGGCATTGGTTACGATTATGCCGATATCGTTTTACGCATTTACGCTACCTACCGTTGAGCGAAACCACTTGCGGCTGCGTGGCACCACCACCATGGATCCCTGGTCTGATAGACCGGGGATTTTTTGGGCTTGTCATCCGGTTTAAAGGACTGTATAGTAATAATAACTGTGGCCGGCCATCATGGCTCTCAGGGTGGCCGCTTTTGCCAAACAGGTTGACAGTTCAGAAAGGAGGATGACGGCTGTCCGGCATCTGGTTGGATCGCACTGGATGCTGCCGTCAGAGTTCATGAAAAGGAAACGACTGCAGACGCTGCTGGGACTGACAATCTTGATCCTCTCCCTGGCCCTGCTGATCTGGGCCAGTCTGCCGCTGCCGCATGAGACCCAGGTCATTCCCTTGCCATCCCTGGAGCCGTTGCAAACCCCCACCGGCTGGCAGGTTGTCTGGGCCAGGCTGGTATGAAAGGCCGCCGTCGTTGCCTTGGGGTGTTGCTGCTGCTGGCAGTGACGGCCTTGGGCTGCAGCCTGCCGGTATTGATCCCCCCCAACAGCGCGGTCCAGGAGACCACCGTGGTCCAGGAGACCAACTTGGCAACAGCGCTGCCGCGGGCAACAACCCCCGCTGTCACCTTGCCATCGTCAACTGCGCCCGATTGGCCAACGGCCCCACCAACCTCAACCTGGCCTGCGATGCCGCCGACCTCAACCTGGCCGGTTGGCATTCCCCCCACCCCGACCCGGGTGGGTATTCAGGTGGCCACCGCCACCCTGCCGCCGACCGGGCCAACCGCTGAGCCACTGTTTACCCCCCTGGCAACCCTGCCGGCGCTGACTCCGGACACTCCGGCGGCCACAGAGAGCGCCCCCCAGTTGGGGGAGCCGCGCCTGCTCTCGTTGGAATGGCCTGACAGGCTGCGGGTGGGGGATGCGGATGTGATCAAACTGGTTCTGGCGGTGGATCAGGGCGGGGTCATCACCCCCACTGCGGAAATCAGCGGTCATGAAGTTATTGGCCAGCCGGTGGTCATCCCCAACCTGTATGACACCCATGATCTGGTGCTGGAAGCCCGGCTGGACCTGGCCGGGGTCGATGTTCAGCCCACCGGCAACCTCAGTGCGCCGCTGCAGCCGGGCACCACGGTCACCTTTTATTGGAGCATTACTGCAAATCATCCGGGCACCTATCGCGGTACTTTATGGGCCTATCTCAACATCATCCCGCGGGATGGCTCACCCATGCAGCAGCAGGTCCTGCTGGGAAAACGGCTGGATATCGCCGCTCAGAATCTCCTGGGATTGACTGGTGGGGCGGCACGGACAAGCGGAGTGGTGGGGGCCGTGTTCGGTTTCATCCTGAATATCCCTTTTCTTGAAGATATTCTCAAATTGATTGCCCGCCGGGCGCGCCGCCATTAATCGTTCTCCCGCCGGCAATTCTGAAAATGAAATTATGATACAATATATCAGCTTCACCTTTCAGGTGCAGTTTTCCATTCTGGCAAAATGAAGGAGCGGTTATGCTGAGGGATTGGCTGTACATTGGCATTTTTTTGCTGATCTCGCTCTTCTTGCCGGCCGCAGCCATCATCATGGCCGCGCTGCTGTCACCCCGCAAGCCCAACGCGATGAAAAATGACACCTATGAATGCGGTGTTGAAACGGTTGGTGAATCCCGGGTTCAATTCAAGGTGCAGTACTACGTTTACGGCCTGATCTTTCTGGTCTTTGACGTGGAGGCTGTTTTCCTGTATCCCTGGGCGGTGGCCTACAATCAGCTGGCGCTTTACGCTGTGGTGGAGGCGGTCATTTTCATCCTGATTCTGCTGGGTGGTCTGGCCTATGCCTGGCGGAAAAAAGCCCTGGAATGGCAGTAGCCGGGACGGGAAGGAGCATCAGACCCTATGGACTTTCTGCGTGATCCGATTGCATTTTTCACCCAGTGGCTGCAGACCACCCTGTTGGGCTGGGGCCTGGCTGAACCGGCGGCCCAAGTGGTCGGTTTTGCCATTGGGGCCTTCATGGCCGCGACCGGGGCTATGCTGTTTGTCACGGTGTTGATCTGGGCTGAGCGGAAACTGATTGGCCGCATCCAGGATCGGTATGGTCCCAACCGGGTGGGTCCATTTGGTATTTTTCAATCCATCGCCGACCTGGTCAAGATTTTCATCAAGGAACATATCGACCCGGTAGGGATGGACTGGTTGCCTTTCAATCTGGCGCCGGTCCTGTCCGTCGCGGCCGTGCTGACGATGTGGGTGGCCATCCCCTTTGCCGTCACAATCTATGGCGTTGATTTCAATGTCGGCCTGCTCTATCTTGTCGCTGTGGGTGGGTTGGGCGAACTGGCCATCATCATGGCCGGCTGGGGCTCCAATAATAAATATGCTCTGTTGGGTGCCTTTCGGGCTGTGGGGATGTTCATCTCTTACGAGGTGCCCATGGTGATTACCCTGCTCATCCCGGTGATGTTGACCGGCTCTTTGAGCATGAACGAGATCGTCCGACAGCAGGAGGTTTGGTATATTGTTGTTTCCCCCCTGGCGGCCCTGATTTTCTTTATCACGCAGGTGGCTGAAGTCGGCCGCTCGCCTTTTGATCTGACCGAGGCTGAATCGGAACTGGTTTCCGGCTTTAATGTGGAGTATTCCGGTTTGAAATTCGGCATGTTCTACGTGGCTGATTTTTTGCACGCCTTTACCATCTCCCTGCTGTTTTCCGCCCTGTTCCTGGGCGGCTGGCGGGGACCGGGGGCCGCGGAGATCCCGATCCTGGGCTTCATCTATTTTGCCATCAAATCCAGCCTGGTCTACTTCCTGGTCATTTTGATGCGCGGCTCTCTGCCGCGCTTCCGGGTGGATCACATGATGGACTTCAATTGGAAATTGTTGACCCCGATCTCGCTGGTGCTGGTCATCCTGACCGCGCTGGCGCTCAAGTTGATGGCGGGGTTGTCGCTTTGGGTGCAGATCCCGGTTCTGCTTGTTTTGAATGGTTTGGTGTTTGTGCTGGCGCAGCAAATGATCACAGGATTTTTCAGACGCCGCCGCCCGCGCGAAGTTGGCGACCGGTCCCGCCCGGTGGCACGCTATAGCCCGCCGCAATCTGATGCCGGGAGTCAGGGGTAATCATGACACCAATGCAAATCACTTTCATTCTCATTGCCGCCCTCACCCTGGTATCGGCGGTAATGGCGGTGACTGCCCGGCGGATGATGCATGCCGCCTTGTGGCTGATCGCGACGTTGATGGGGGTGGCCATGATCTTTGCCACCCTGCAGGCGAGCTTTTTTGCGGTGGTGCAGGTCATGGTCTATGTGGGCGCCATCGCCATCCTGATCCTGTTTGCCATCATGCTCACCCGACGTTCCACACTGGAGGCCGATCAGGCGTCCCTGGGGCGCGGCTGGATCATCAATGCCTTGGCCGCGGTTGGCGTTTTTGCCGCCCTGGTCACTGCCGTCTGGGCCTGGCCGGCGGCGGATACCGTCCTGACGGAACTGTCCCGGGACGCCGAACAACTGGCGGGCCTGGGCCAGATTATTGCGGATCCCAACGGATATGCCGTGCCTTTTGAAGTCTCATCGGTGCTGCTGGTTGCGGTACTGGTGGGAGCCATTTACCTGGCGGTGGAACGCAAACCACAGCACGGAGGTCGCCAATGATCCCAATGTCCTGGTATTTGATTGCCGCCGCGGCACTCTTCTGCATCGGCCTGTTTGGCGTCCTGTCCCGCCGCAACGCCGTGGGCATTTTGATTGGCGTTGAGCTGATGTTGAATGCCGTCAACATCAACCTGCTGACGTTCTGGCATTACCAGATTCAGGTCAATGCCGAACCGCCGTTTAATGCCCTGGTTTTTACCGCCATCGTTTTCATTGTGGCTGCGGCTGAAACAGCGATTGGTCTGGCTTTGATCATCAACGCTTACCGCCAGCGCAGCACAATTGTTGCCAATGATCTGAATTTGTTGAAGGGCTAAATGATGATGACCGGAACACTCCTCTGGCTGCTGCCCCTCTTCCCCCTGATCGCTTTTGTGTTGATCCTGCTTTTTACGTACAAAAAGCATGCCCTCAGCCACACCATTGCCATCATTGGCGCCGGCTTGGCCTGGCTGGTGAGCATGGTGGTTTTTTATCAAGCGGTGACCCATTCCGGTGGCCCCCTGATGACCTCCGCTCTCAACTGGCTGCCGACTGGCGAAACTTTCCTCCGGATTGGCGTCCAGCTGGATGCCCTCAGCGCAGTGACCCTGTTCTTTGTCGCCTGGACCATCCTGATGATTTTCATCTACAGCGTGGGCTACCATAATTTTGGAGCCAAGCGCGGGGTTGATGACCAGCCGGGGTTGCCTCCGCACGGCGCACTGATCAAGGATAAAAACGGTCACAAGCATCATGTCCCCTCGGTTGAACCGATGTATGGGCGCTTTTTTGCCCTGATCAGTCTGTTTGCTGCGGCCATGTATCTGCTGGTGGTCAGCAACAACCTCCTCACCCTCTATGTCGGCTGGGAAATTATGGGGCTGTGCTCCTACCTGTTGATTGGTTTCTGGTATGGCAAGCCCTCGGCCCGCGCTGCAGCGGTCAAGGCTTTTCTGACCACCCGGGTGGGCGACGTCTTCATGCTGCTGGGCCTGGCCGCCCTGTATACGCTTTCCGGTACCCTCGAATACCAGGCCACCCTGGCCAACCCATTGATGATGGCACAGCTGGCGGCGACCACTTCCCCTGTCTTTGGCCTTTCCTGGGCGGGGTTGATTGGTCTGCTGCTGTTCATCGGGGTTGTTGGCAAATCCGCCCAGTTCCCTTTGCACATCTGGCTGCCCGATGCCATGGAGGGACCCACCCCGGTCTCGGCCATGATTCATGCTGCGACCATGGTGTCGGCGGGCGTTTATCTGGCCATCCGCTTCTTCCCCCTGGTTTCGGCCGGTTGGGAACCTGGCATGGCGTTGAATCCGACCATGACTGTCATGGCGGCCATCGGTGCCGGCACGGCCCTGTTTGCCGCGACCATCGCCGTGGCCCAAAATGACATTAAGCGGGTTCTGGCCTACTCGACGATCTCCCAGCTGGGTTATATGATTGCCGCCATCGGCATTGGCGCTTACACCGCCGCGGTGTTTCACCTGGTGACGCATGCCTTCTTCAAGGCTCTGCTCTTCCTGGGGTCCGGATCGGTGATCCACGGCATGGAACACGGGGTCTTGCATACCGGCGAGCATATTGACCCGCAGGATATGTGGCAGATGGGGGGACTGCGCCGGAAGATGCCAGCCACCTTCTGGACCTTCCTGGCCGGCGGTCTGGCCCTGTCTGGTTTTCCGCTGATCACGGCGGGGTTCTGGTCCAAGGATGAAATCCTGACAGGGGCTTTTGGCGGTGGCCAGCTCGTGATCTTTGGGGTGCTGGCTCTGGCGGCACTGCTGACCGCCTTTTATACCATGCGGCAGATCACCCTGACTTTTCTGGGCCAGCCCCGCACCCGTGCGGCGGAACACGCCCATGAGTCCAAGCCGGTGATGACCATTCCCTTGATCATCCTGAGCATTTTTGCCATTGGCGCCGGTTGGGCGGGCATTCCGGAGGCCTTCCCCGGCCTGGGAGGTTTGATCCCCAACTGGTTTGGCGGCTTTGTGGGAGGGATGGTGCACTTTGAACACCACGCGGAAACCCACAGCCTGGTCCCGTTGTTGACTTCCCTGGCTGTTTCACTGGGCGGTCTGCTGTTGGGTTGGCTGGTCTACCGCCGGGCGGGGACGGTGGATCCACTGGAGCGGGCCCTGGGTCCGGTACACACCCTGCTGAAGAATAAATACTGGGTGGATGAGATCTATGCCGTCCTGTTCATCCGCCCGGCCCGCTGGCTGGCGGATGTCCTCGTCTCGGATTGGATTGACCGGCGTGGGCTGGATGGCATCCTGCACGGTATCGCCCGGGCCGGTCTTTGGCTGGGCCGGCTGGTCCGCCAGGGCTTTGACGTCCCGGTGGTGAACGGTGCCGGCGACGGCCTTGCCAACGGCACCCGCTCCATGGGGGCGCTCCTGCGGCGCATTCAGACCGGCCGGGTGCAGGATTATATGCTGCTGGCGCTGCTGCTGGCAATTGTGGCGGGCGTGCTCGTCATCGTCCTATAAATAAAGACAGGCGGAGAGGTTCGCATGGATTGGATTCAACATCATCTACTCAGTTTGATCCTGTTTACCCCCACCGCGGCGGCTGTTCTGGTGATGCTGCTGCCGGCGGCGCGCCTCAAGCTGATCCGCTGGACGGCCTTTGGCTTCAGCCTGATCCCCTTCATCCTGACCCTGGTGGTCTGGGCCCAGTTTGATCCGACCACCAATGCCATGGGGGCCTTCCAATTCAAGGAAACTGCAGATTGGTACACGGTGATCAAGGCGACTTATTCCTTGGGCGTCGATGGGATTTCCCTGACCATGGTCCTGCTGACCACCCTGTTGACGCCGCTGGCCATTCTGGCTTCGTTCAATATTACTGAGCGCGTCAAGGCCTACATGGCGCTTTTCCTACTGTTGGAAACCGGCATGCTGGGGGTTTTCCTGGCGCTTGATCTGCTGCTCTTCTTCGTTTTCTGGGAAGTTGGCCTGGTCCCGATGTACTTCCTGATTGCCCAGTGGGGCGGCGCCAACCGCAACTATGCCTCCTTGAAGTTCATGCTCTATACCATCGGCGGGTCGCTGGGACTGCTGCTGGCGACCCAGGTGATCGGCCTGAGCACCGGTACCTTTGATCTGCAGTTGGCGATCTCCCGCTGGACCAATCTGGCCACCATCAACCTGCCGCTGGGTTTGCCGGTTGCCACGGTGAAGGCAATTGCCTTTTGGGCCTTTGTGATTGCCTTTGCTGTCAAGGTGCCGGTCTGGCCTTTTCATACCTGGCTGCCGGATGCGCATACCGAGGCGCCCACAGCCGGTTCCATGATCCTGGCTGGTGTCCTGTTGAAACTGGGCGCCTACGGCTTCATCCGCCTGGTGCTGCCGCTCTTTCCCAACGAGGCCACCACCTACGGCCCCTGGCTGGCAGCTTTGGCAACCCTGGCCATTGTTTTGGGGGCACTGGCCGCCTGGGGGCAGAAAGATTTCAAGCGGTTGGTGGCCTACTCCTCCATCAATCATATGGGCTTTGTGGTGCTGGGCATTGCCGCGGCGGCCATGGCCCCGCGCGGCCTGGCACCGGATGGGGCCCTGAGCGCGAATATCGCCCTGAACGGGGCCGTGCTGCAGATGTTCAACCACGGCCTGAGCTCGGCGGCCATGTTTTTCCTGGTGGGGGTGATCTATGACCGCACCCATACCCGTCAGCTGGAGGATTTTGGGGGCCTGTGGGCCCTGCTGCCGGTTTACGGCACGCTGCTGGTGCTGACCTCCATGGCCTCACTGGGGCTGCCTGGACTGAACGGCTTTGTCTCTGAATTCATGGTGGTGCGCGGTGCCTGGCCGCTGCTGATGCTGCCGACCGCCGTCAGTATGATCGGTCTGTTTTTCACCGGCGCCTACATCCTCAAGGCCATCAAAATGGTGCTGCACGGTCCGGTCAATGCCCGGTGGGTCGGGGTGCTGCAGGAAATCAACGGCCGCGAACTGGCCG